>NZ_JBFRTN010000092.1:0-2717 GCF_041474095.1 Vibrio sp. 10N.222.54.A3 | reverse complement strand
CCGCGATGAACCTTTTTTTTTGATTCATTTTTGTGAAGGGAAGGGGGGAGAATGGGGCAGGTTAGTGCTCACTAAGACTTAATTATTTCCGAGCCCTAATCACTGCCAGAACTTAGTTACTACCAACCTTATTTTCCGCCAAAGCAAAGATACTTAATGTCCATGTACTCATCGATGCCTTCTTTCGCACCTTCACGGCCAATACCTGATTGTTTCACACCACCGAAAGGCGCGACTTCGGTTGAGATTAGACCATCATTAATGCCGACCATACCGTACTCAAGCGCTTCTGCAATGTTCCACACTCGGTGGATGTTCTGACTGTAGAAGTAAGACGCCAAACCATAAATCGTATCGTTGGCCATCTCGATAAGCTCTTCGTCCGTGTCGAATTTCATCACGGGCGCGACTGGGCCAAAGATCTCTTGTTGAACGATGTCCATGCTGTGTTTTACATCTTTAAGAACAACAGGTTGAATGAAAAGCCCATTAAGTTCCTGAGTTGGCGTGACAGGCGTGGCACCTTGTTCAATCGCTCGGTTTACCAAAGCTTGGATGTTGTTCTTTGCGTTCAGGCTGACAACAGGGCCAATCGTGACACCTTCATCTAAGCCGTTACCAATCTTAAGCTGCTGAACCGCTTGATCGAATTTAGCCACAAACTCATCGTACACTTTACTGTGAACGTAGAATCGGTTTGCACAGACACATGTTTGACCTGCATTACGGAACTTCGACGCCATTGCCCCTTGAACGGCTGCATCGATGTCGGCATCGTCAAACACAATAAATGGTGCGTTACCGCCAAGTTCCATTGAGGTGCGTTTGATGCCTTTTGCTGCTTGAGCCATCAAAATACTGCCCACACGGGTCGACCCAGTGAAAGAGATTTTTTTGATAAGCGGATGCGAAGTGAATAGGTTGCCCACTTGTTCAGGGCTTTCACCAAGCACCACTTGAAGTAGATCTTTAGGGATACCCGCTTGATAAGCCAGTTCAACCACAGCAAACGCGGAAAGCGGTGTCTCATCCGAAGGTTTCACGACAAAGCTACAACCCGCAGCTAAGGCAGGAGCCGCTTTACGAGTGATCATTGCAATAGGGAAGTTCCATGGCGTAATCGCGCACGCCACTCCGATCGGTTGCTTGATGGTCACCAAACGTTTGCCTGCGACTGTGCTAGGAATGGAATCACCATAAGTGCGCTTTGCTTCTTCTGCAAACCACTCAATGAAGCTCGCGCCATACACCACTTCGCCTGCCGCTTCGGCTAACGGTTTACCTTGTTCAATCGTCATGATTCGAGCAAGGTCATTCTTGTTTTCGAGGATCAACTGGTGCCAGCGATGAAGTAGTGCAGCACGAGATTTAGCAGGGATTTTTGCCCACTCTTTTTGCGCTACATGAGCTCGTTCAATCGCGCTCGATAACTCTGTTTCTGATGATATCGGTGCGTGCCCGATGAGTTCACCCGTTGCTGGGTTTGTGACTGCAACTGCGTTGTTCGCTTCTGTCACCATAAAAGAGAGTAAGTGCTGGTTATTAATTTCTAGCATGTGATTCCTTCTTGATGATTACTTTAGACGTGTTGCTTATTTGTGGGCAGTGAGAGTTAGAGTGACTTCGACCAGGTGTTCGTTGCTCGAAGCTTGTGGTTACGACTCAATAATACAGTTTTTTGTTTTCAAGATGAAAACACCTCCCGTTTTTCCTGAAATGATGACCATAGCGTTGCGTGTTGACTGTGATTTAGTCGGGCATTACACAAATTCAAACAACACGTAAACGCGTTTCTACGGAACCCTCAACCCAGTTAAATAAAGGGCTGGGGGCTCGAAATGCCGGTTTGTGTAAAAAAGCAATTTAGTAAAATTCACACTGTGTAATTTTTGTTGTGAAATTGTTTCAAAAATAACAGTAGTATGAAAAACATGGAAACCACACAGTAAAGAACAATTTTGAAAAGGGTCTATTGGGATGTTTGACCTAAATGAAATTTAAAGCCGTACGAGGGATAGACTATGAATATGCTGACACTAGACAAAACAGAACTTCACAGAAACCATTCAACATTTATTGCTGAAGCTGTCTTTGCCGTCGAAATGGTGAAAGCAGACAAGCAACTCGAAAAACAGAAAATGGCGAAACAGTTGCTTGATACTTTATTTCCTCTTGAGGCGGGTTCACACGAAGACGCGGTGAGCTACGAGATTGATTACCGACATGTTCAGGTTTACTTCAAAAACGGTGAGCACACCGGCCTAAAACGCGCTAAACACTTTGTAGCTTACACAGGTGATAAATCTAAGCCTTCAGCAATCCTATTCCGTGATGAAAGCGGTACGCACGTTGAAGTGACAATCGGCGCTCGTAAAGGCACAGGCCGTCTGGAGTTGGTTGATATTCAAGATATCCAATTAGAGACGTGCACTACGTTTGGTCAAACTGAGGCCAGAAGTTCTTCTGGCATCCGTCACTGGGTGAGCTTAGTAAAAGGCGATGAAAGTGGCCGCCCGAATGCATCAAGTGAAGACAAAGAGTTCACTGCGAAAAATGGTGAAGACTATAACCTAGGTTTTTGCTTCGCAATCTAACGAACTGTCTTTGAAATGTGCAGTGCTGATCTGTGAGACGCAGCGCTGACATTTGAGCACTGATTTCTCTTTTACCTTTGGTAACTTTCCCCGCCCCTATAGCGGGGCTTTTTTATGGTTCAT
>NZ_JBFRTN010000091.1:0-1892 GCF_041474095.1 Vibrio sp. 10N.222.54.A3 | reverse complement strand
AATCGAGTAGGAGGAGGCCTCACGGCCTCCGTCCTCTCACACCACCGTACAAGCGTGGGTCGCATACGGCGGTTCCGAATATATTTTCAGTGACTCATACCCATCTCCCAATGAGTACAGGCCCAACTCCTCGAACCATTTTATTGGCATGGCGTGATTTAACTGCGGCGTTAAGGCCAAGTGCCACCACCCTTTATCTGACATCGCTACCTTCCACGCATTGCGCTCCGTTACACCTTGTTGTTGTAACCATGTCGCTATGCCGTATCTGCGTTTGCGTTGTTTTAAGCGGTAACATCGTAGCCGTCGCCGTATCCATTCGTCTAAGCGCTGCAAGCTGCTTTTCCGTATGGCGAGTTTGAAGTAGTGTTGCCAACCTCTTAGGTATTGAGTTAATTCCGCTATGACTGCTTGCAACTCTCGCCCTCGGTTTCGCTTCGTTATCTGCCGCACTCGCTTCTTCATTTGAGTTTGTGCTGCCTTCGATAGATGGATTGTTCCATCTATCCCGAAGCGGTGGCTTAAGTAAGTCCGCTCTGTCACTCTTGTCGCACCACTTTTCTCTCGATTTACCGTGAGCTTCAGCTTTTGCTCCAAGAACTCCGTTATCGACTCTTTAACTCGATAAGCGGCTTCTTCACTATGAACGTAGATTTGGCAGTCGTCTGCATATCGACAGAACTTATGCCCTCTGCGCTCTAACTCTTTATCCAGTTCATCTAATACGATATTGGATAGCAACGGGGATAATGGTCCACCCTGTGGTGTCCCTCTTTGTCTCTGTTCAACCATCCCGTTTCGCATTATGCCTGCCTGTAGATATGACCTGATGAGCTTCAACACTCGTTTATCACTGATGTCCTGTGACAGTCTGTACATCAGTCTATCGTGATTCACTGTGTCGAAGTATTTCGCTAGGTCGATATCTACAACATAACCTCGACCTTCTCGGATGTAATGACTGGCTGCCGTTAATGCATGGTGCGCACTGCGGTTTGGTCTAAATCCGTAACTGCTATTGGAGAACTTGGGGTCATAGATATCTGACAGTACTGAGGTCATTGCCTGTTGGACAACTCTATCAAGCACGGTTGGGATACCTAGTTGCCTTACGCCACCACTAGGTTTAGGGATTTCTACACCAAGTACCGGTTGAGGTTGGTAGCTTCCTTCCAGAAGACTCTGGCGAAGCGCTTGCCCATTTGAAGCCTGTCGAAGTGTTGAGATAGTCGCATCTATGTCGAGTTTGTCGACACCTGCACATCCTTTGTTCTTCTTCACTCTTCGTAGAGCTTGATTCAAGTTGGTTGAAGAGCAGATTTGCTCCATCAACGACGTTGAGATCACCAAGACTCGTCCTCCTGTTTACGCCAATCATGCTTGTCATTCTTCATCACCATGAGCTTTACTTGCTGTATCGCCCATTGGGACGTAGAGATGGTTTTCATCTTGCTATGACCCCACATGATTGAGTGTCTAGTGACTGCTTCTTGATATATTCAGTTCGGGCCTTCCCTTAAGTTGTACTTCCTTAAGGTATTATGCCTTCTGCTGACTTCTTATTGCTCGTCATACCGCATCGCTGCTGTATTAGTCTCTATCGAGACAAGTAATAAGATCTCCCGAGGTAAGACGTTGCTCTTTCCCTTGGCCGTGCCTGATTTATCACTACACACTTCCCGTCGAGGCATCGGGCTATTCTATCTATTGCTAGGTTGCCCAAGTTGTAATGACCTACTATCAGATTTCTGTTCGTCACAACCAAGTTTTGCCATTTGCTTCCTTCAGATTTCACCTCACGGTGAACACCCTTGCATAGGCTAACGGTTCTCGCTCGACTGAGCCCGTAGAGGACTTTCACCTCCTAGATCAACGCCATGCTCGGCGCACAA
>NZ_JBFRTN010000090.1:0-42856 GCF_041474095.1 Vibrio sp. 10N.222.54.A3 | reverse complement strand
CTATTGGGGGTCAGTTCAATTTGGGTTGCTGGCTTTTTGTTTTCTGTTTCTATTTTTGAGCTGTGAGTTTCTAGCTTTTAATTGCAGCTCTAGCGTTCGCCTTGAACTTCGAAGTCGTCGCTGACTAAGCGAGCGCAACCATCCGCTTCTAGTGCCCAGTGCTCACGATGTACAACACCAAACGCTTTGTTCATTGTCCAGCTAGCGGTAAGAATGTAACCGCCTTCTGGGTGCTCTTCCCATTTTACATCGGTGTAATCAACGTCTTTGAAACCTTGGTCGATGATGTTTTGCCAAAATGCTTGAATCGCTTCATGACCTTCAAAAGTACCAAATGGACGCGCTTCCATTACACAGCTTTTAGTATATTGATCGGCACAACCTTTCGCATCTTGGTTGTTGAAAGCCTTTTGCCACGCGTTAATGCCTTGCTTACATGCTTCTAAAATTTGGTTGTCTAACATTGTCTTTCTCCATAACAGTCTTGTTTCGAGCACTGTCTTTTTTATTTGGTATTTCGATAAGTTGAATTGAGTTTAGTCTTGGAAATTGATTTGAAAAACAGAGATAATAGAAAATACTGTTTGTAAAAAGAGAACAATAAGATGAGTAAGCTAAAGCAGATGTCGATTTTCGCTCATATCGTAGATCAGGGTTCAGTCTCGGCTGCGGCTGAAAAGTTAGAGTTGTCTAAATCTGTCGTCAGTCAACATCTCAAAATTCTAGAACAAGAGTTAGGCGCCTCTCTCCTTAAACGCACAACACGAAGACAAACTTTGACAAGCATGGGTGAGCGTTTTTATTTGAGTTGCAAAGACATCAACGTGATCGCTGAATCGGCTTGGGATATGGCGAAAGCTGAGCTAGAAGAGCCCCAAGGTCGGATTCGTATCACGGCACCGAATGCGTTGATGGACTTGTTGGTTGCGCCTGTTATTGCGGAACTGATGAAGCAATATCCGAAATTAAAGCCAGAACTGATAAGCGACGATCAGCATCTAGACTTCATGGAACACGATATTGATCTCGCAGTACGAGTGGGCAGTTCACGTGATAGCAACCTAAAGCAAAAGCGCTTAGGTGAGTTTAAAGACGTGTTGTGTGGTGTTGAAAGCATGCTCTCTCGTGAGCTTGAATCTATTCCTTACATCGCAAACTCTTGGCAGGGAAAACAGGTGACTCATCACTTTAGTTCGCAAAATGAACAAGACTTTATTTACCAACAGCCAGCCAGCTGCATTACGAACTCCTTTCACAGTTGTCTCGCTTTGATTAAATCTGGCGTCGGTATCGGCGCTATTCCAGACTTTTACCTTCATCAGCTATCCGGTGAGGTGGTCGACATGATGCCTAGCTTTCAATTGCCGACCAACACGGTTTATGCGCTAAATCCATTCGCTTCAAATACGCCTATCGCCATCAAGCTGTGTATCCATGCGTTGGAAGAAAAGCTTAAGCAGAATTTAGTATAAGCTTTCTATCGTTGGTAAAATCCGGTGCTTAACCATATTTACTAATAAAAGAAATAACATGTTTATTACTCAGTAATTCGATTTTGTCGATAGTCAGTACGCAATAGCGGTAGTTTTTGTTTTTGAAGGTGATGTTCGACTTTTGTTCTGTTGGTTCTGAAAACTTCCATATTTCAAATCCGATGTTCTTCATAAGTTCCAATGCACTTGGGTTCTTTATGATCATGGAATACTTTTTAATCTTAGTATTTCTTGCAAGAAGCTTCATATCGGAAATCAGGTTCGCAATAGATTGTTCACGCTTCTCAGAGTGACCGCTAACCACAATGTAATTTAAGTTATGATTAGAATCTAAAGAGCAGGCTTGCTTAATATGTAGATGCTTATTTTGGTATTGCTCGAATACCTCTTCGTTGAAGAAAAAACCTAGGCTATGACTAACAATATCGCCATTAACATTGACCATTTTTCTGCCATGCGCCTTTTTTTCACTGCAATAGAGAAACAGGTCGATAGCATCAAGGGCTGAAGGGTCTACCTTTGTATATTGTGAAATCAGCTTTATTCTATCTATTATTGCTTTGTCATTCTGATCTGTCATCAATGGCATGATCTGACAGTCGCAGCCTTCTTCTATTTCCCCTTTAGTGATAGACGATATTCGGCTTTGAAACGAAAAGAACCTCTCACGAAGGAAGTCTTCAAGTAGTGCACTGTCTTCGTTATCTTCTGAATCAAAGGATTTCAACGTTGTATACAAGTCCAGACCAAGGCAGTCCAATAGCTTTAGGGCTTTGTAATTACTTGGCTTTACTTTGCTATTTTCCCATCGATTTATCGTTACGACATCTACAGAGCTGAATTCATCATCTAAGTGATTAATGTATGCCGCAAAATCCTTTTGCGTTAACTTCAATTTCTTGCGCGCTTCGCGCAGTAATTGCGGAAATTTCATCATGGTAGAATATTCATCTTTGATTAGTGACATTACGTTCCGATTAGTCAGATAGTCTATTTTATCAATCGTTAATATACAGTAGCTATAATATTTATTTTTGAATGTAATATTACATTTTTTAGCAGAAGGTTCTGAAAATTTAAATACTTCAAATCCCACACTCTTCAAGAGTCTCATCATATTGGGGTCTTTTACTAAAACAGAATATTTTTTAATGTTTTTGTTCTGAGAAAGTAACTGTATATCTGAAACTATATGCTCAATAACATGATGTTTTGTCTCTGAGTGTGAGCTTATATTAAAATAATTTATGCTTTTGCTTGAATTTAAAGAGCAGGCCATTCTTAGATCTAGCTCTTGAGTTTTTAATGTCTCAAATTGATGGTCTTCAAAGAAAAAGCCTATGTTGTGACTCACAATGTCGCCATCTGTATTGATGAGCTTGTGACCATGTGCTTTTTTCTCACAGTAATAGAGATATAAATCAATTTGGTCCAGTGGCGATATATCGACTTTTGTGAATTTAGAAAGTAGTTTGATTCTGTCGATAACGCCAGTGTCACATGGCTCTGACATTAAAGGCAGTGACTTAAAGTTGCGTTCGCCTTGCTGTTGATTCAGGCCTGATAGAGCTGAAATTCTACTTTGAAATGAGCCATAGGATTCGTTTAAAAACAGTTCGATTAGTGTGTCTTTTTGTTCGGACTTAAAGCTCTTTATTGTCTCAAACAAATCTCCGCCAAGGTACTGTAAGATCTTGAGTGCTTTGTATGTACTAGGTTTTACCTTACTGTTTTCCCAACGATTTATCGTTACGACGTCAACCGCATTAAACTCATCGTCCAGCTGATTTAAGTAGGTTGCAAACTCTGTTTGTGTAAATTGAAGTTCCTTTCTGAAGTTACGTAACAACTGTGAAAACTCACTCATTAAAACATTAACCTTCTGATAATTAACTCAATGTCTTGATTCTAATTTAGACATCAGACTCTCTATTTAACATCTTCAGTAATTTGTTTTTTACGGATGTTAATTGTTCGGATTATTTGAACTGTATGTTGCGCATGTCCCTAACAGGCTGAGTGCCAAATTGGTGACGTCAAATCTATGGCTTTTTGCCTAGACACTTGTCAATCTACTGTGAAGTGCGCGTTAATGTTCAGATACAATCTTGCCTTTTTCTTATCCATTTTGTTGTTTCCATTTACCTCCTATGCGGACACAACGGGTCTTGTTATGGATCTGTCTGTTGACAGTGCATCTTACGACTATGACCAAGAGGTGGCTTATACGCTTGTTTTAACGAATGAGTCGGATAAAGTTATCGCTGAGTTGGACGTTAAAGATGAGCTGTTAAATATCTTAACGACAGATGATCAAGGAAATAATGTCAGCGCGTTCTCGCAAGTCTCGACTCAAGCGCAATCCTCCTTCCTTTCATCTCCAGGTGATTACAGTCGCTTCGGAAACTTAGATGCATCAGGTGTGCGTATTGCGGCTGGTGGGTCGGTGACCTACACCATGGTCGCCACCGTTTCTGGTGACGCAGCCGGTACGATTGATAACGTCGCAAGTGCGAGCACTGGACTGTTGGATGCTGTTGAATCAAATACGGAATCCATTCAGCGTGGTGTGTACCAACATGATGTTGTTGTTTCGGTCGATAAGACGAACTATCAACTCAATAACAAACTCACCTATAAGATTAAGGTTTCGAATACTGGCGATACCTTTATTCAGACGCTCGACGTTCAAGATGTCCTTTCAGACATAAAGGCACTCAATATTGAAGGGGCTTTGCAACAAGCCTTTACTGACAACGTTAACTCAGTCAGCAAGGTTGAAGGTAGCAAGAGCGAACCAGGCACCTTCGCCGAATCAGGAGACTTATCAGTAAGTGGTGCGTCGATTGATATTGGCGGGTCTGTGACTTACGAAATTCAAGCAACTGTTGCCGACAATTTAGTCGGCGACATTGTTAATGACGACATAACTGCTGAAACACGCGATGACTTGGTTACAGTTGATGAGGTTATCACTCCACCCACTGAGCCTAGTATCACCCTGACACATACCTTGAACCAATCGGATAACTACCTAGTCGATGATGAGTTTTCCTATACGGTCACGGTTGCCAACCAAGCAAGTGCTGGTATCGCGTACCATTATTCTGTTCAGCAGTTTCTTGCGGATCTTGAAACCGATCTAGGCAACGATGTCAGCAACGAAAAGAATGCAACTGACACGGTGGGTAACCCCTACGATTTTTGGACCAATGAAGTGACCTCGATTGGTTCTCATAGCCTTTCTGAACTCAATGTATCTGGAAAGGAGTCCAACAAGTCACTAGAAGACAAAGTGTCTATCTATCCTGGTGAGCAGATTGTTTATTCCGTTGTAGTGGACGTTAGCCCTGTGTCTATTGGTCAAATTCCCCAAGTTGCAGCCCGAGTGGTTGATGCTGATGGCCTCGCAGATTCTGGCGATGCTTTGGCTAATATTCTTGATTCGAAAGGCGTTCTGACGACGTCATCAAGTCAAATTACACGTAATAAGAACACCACAGATACTACTTATGTTCCGGGGATAGCCGGTGATAACGAAGTGGTCTATGACATTGTTATTTCTAACAAGGACACAGAGTTTTTTGCCAACGATATTGAAGTTGTCGATAAATTTGCTTGTATCGTGACAGAGCAAGCGGATGGCTCTAACGCTTCAGCATTTTCCGAGTGGAAGCTTGAAGTCGCCGATAGAAGTGGTGACGGATCGAACTATGGCTCATTTAATTACAATACTTGGACAACAAACGACATCAATTTGAAAGTCGACCTCGCACCTGAGGGCTTCGTTCATTATAAGCTGACCGCAAAAGTGGCAGACACCAGTGTGGGGCAGATTGTTGATGATGGTACCGATGCCGGCTTGTGCTTAGGGGATAACTTAGGCGAGTCGGGTTCTGGCGTCCAAATGCCAAACTCGAAATTAAAGGTCCAAAAGGAAGTGGATTCTCGTTACTACTCAGCTGGCGGTACCCTGAACTACGACATCACGGTAGAGAATAACGGTGACGGCTATGCGATTGATATACCGGTTTATGATGATTTAGTCTCTGTCATGACTCAGTCTATTAATGATACACCGACTAAAGCGTATTTGAGCTGGATTATTACTGCGAAATCTTATGCCTCTGACGGCTCAATTTCGACAAACAGTGATCCCGGCTTTACTGGTCAAATTGAAGGTAATCAAAGCAATAAACTTATCTTGGACGAGAAGGCTAAGTTGGCCCCACACGATAAGATCGTTTATAGCATTGCGGCGATCGTAAACCCCATTGCCGATGATGAAATCCGTAATGAAGTGACGGTTGACAGCGTACTTTATTCCGATAGAGGCTCATACCCACGAGATTACTATTTAGTATTGGATAAGCGTGTTGATGGTCATAACGAACAAAACGCGTATACCGACACCACCAATACTGTCACTTATACGATCAGCATTACCAACCCAGCAGGGAACGGTTTCGCTTCTAACATCAATGTCAAAGATGAAATCAGCACCATAGAAGCTGAGTTACTTCACGAGTCGGGTGAAACCAAGCCCGTGTTCTCTTCGTGGACGATCAGTGCAGAAAGAGAAGCCGACTCTCCGTGGGTGAAAGCCGTGACTGACCCTGGGTCGTTCTCGGATAACAATGATCTGGATGCCACCGCTCAGATCCCGCCAGGTGCGACGATTACTTATACCATTGTTGGGACACTAGATCGCAGTGTCGACAGTGAGATTCTTTGGGGAGCATTCACCAATACCGCAACAGTGACGGGACCAGATACTAATCTATCGGATACGGTACGTACCTATCCTAGCGAGCCGAATCTTGTAGTCGCTAAGACCGCTCAAAATACCGACTTTGTTGTAGGTGAGCGCGCTACGTTCGATATTTATATCTATAACCGCGGTGTTGGCTATGCAAATGACGCAACGGTACAAGATAGTATTTCAGCGCTTAACTTCTTTAATAGCTGGACAATTGTAGGTTCGACCAACACCGATAAACCGGGTTCTCGTTACGGTGACATTGCTAACGACACTGACATCGATACCGACGTTGATATCACTCCCGGAGGGTGGGTTCACTATGAGGTGAGCGGCATTGTTAAGTCTGACTATGAAGAAGAACAAGTATCCAACCGTGTTGATGTTTACGACCCTATCACGGACCGTGACCACAGCTCTTCTGCACAAATAGATAACTCACACAGTACCTATGACATCAATGTTTCATTAGCCAAAACGACCGATGTTGTCCGCTACACGCCGGGTGAAGATCTCACCTACACCATCGTTATTGGCAATAACAGTGACACTGATGAGACCGATCTTATCTTCATGGATCGCCTGAGTGAGATCACTACTACGCTAGCGAATGATAAAGATGGTGAAGTAGAAGATGTTCTTAATCAAAACCCGTTTGACTATTGGTCTGTTGATACTGGCTCTGGTTTCGGCCCTCAAACGACTGAAGATGTGGAGTTCCCAGTTTCAATTCCGGCCAAAGACTTTGTCACGGTGCGTATTAAGGCGCATGTCAAAGACAATGCGGTATCTAACGGTGTAGCGGACAGAGACGGCGGCATAATCCGCAACGAAGCCGTGCTGATTCATGATGATAATGCCGGTTGTACTGACGATTGTGAGTATGCCAAACGTGCCGTGGCTGAAAACCATCAGGTACATAATAACGGCGGCGTTGTTCGCACTACTAACATTAACCGCTACTCTCCGGGAGATGAGTTGACTTATACCATTAGGTACAACTCTCAAGATGGACATGGTTATCGAAACAACGTAGACGTTAACGAACTGATTAATGACATATCAGTGGAGCTACAAGATGGCAATTCAGGTAATCCATTTTTCGATGATTCGGTAGGTTCAAACAAGTTTACGGTGGCGGTTGCTAAGAGCGATCCTGCGAACGCGGGTACAACAGATGGTACCAAAGACGGTGATGTTGCGAACGACACTGACATCGTAACCTCGATTGATATCGATGCTGGCGAAGACGTGACTTACACAGTAACAGGTACCGTAAGACCGGATGCGGTCGGTAATATTCATTATCGAGATACCGTCGTGATTCCCGATGACTACCATTTAGATTTTGATAAAACGACTGATGAAGCGGTGTACGAGCCCGCTCAAACCGTGACCTATCACTTAGTGATTGAGAATGACGGCAAAGGTAACGCTCACGATATTCCAATCGTCGATAACCTCGAAGATATTACGGTCAGCTTAGTGGATGGTAATACAGGACCAGCGTATTCAGATTGGACCATCACATCGAGCGCAACTGGAACTGATTCTGAGTATGTGGATGCGGGCGCAGGTGCTGGCAATGTTTACACATCAACCAACAGTAACCTAAATGTTGAAGCCGATATTCCGATGGGCGCTAAGCTTGAGTACCAAGTTGTCGCGACCATCAATGACAAAGCCAATGGCGATGTTGTTAACGTTCTAACCGTCGATGGCGACACGATATCTCATGATATTCGTCAAGAAGCTCGAAAAGTTGATTTTGAAAAGAACATTCTGGCGTATTACGACACGGATGGTAATGAGTTGGTTGGTGCTACCAATTACATGCCTGGCGGCTACATCGAGTATGAAATCCTAATCGAGAACATCGCATCGGCGCACGTTGATGACATCAGTTTACGTGATGATATCGACCAGATAACGACTCAATACTACGATGGAACTCGCGGTTCGGCGTTTGATAGTTGGACGATTGAAACTTTCGCTGATGGATCGGGGATTTCAGATCCTGATGTAGATAACTCGATTAAAGACAATCAACCGATTGATACGCACTTTGATATATCGGCAGACAACTTTGGCGGTGTAGTATTGTCATCGTTTGTGCGTTACGTCATCAAGGCCAAAATCAGTCCGAAAGCAGTAGGTTCTTTCACTAACCGAGCGTACATCGATGAAGATGACGGAAATGAACTAATTGCCGTATCTCCACCTGCAAAGATGGCTGAGCCTGAAATTTCGTTCTCTAAGAAAGCATTTTATGACGCAGGCCTCTCCTCGGCAAAGACTGAGTATTCTCAAGTCGCTGGTGAAAGTGAGGTTTACTACCGAGTTCAAATTAAGAACACGGGTAATGGTATTGAGTATGGTTCTCGCCTTGAAGATACTATTTCTGCAATTCAGACTCGCATTGCAGAAGATGCCTCGACGTCTGGCACTGACCCTGTCGGCCAGCCATTTTTATCTGGTTGGGAAGTGCAGCTAGAAAAAACGGCAGCGTTAGGTTCGATTACAGACGCGGTTGACTTCGTTTCTGGTAATAACGTCAATATTGATAACGACATTGTTATCGCGCCTCAAGAAAGCCTAACGTTCACCATCCATGCTGAGATTCGTGAGGATGCGTTGGGCGATATTCAAAACAAAGCGAATTATGACGGTAAGGTTCGTACTGCGACTCTAATGCCACTAGGAAATAATATCAGTGTTGAAAAACGCGTGGTGTCGATTAACGGCAACCCGTTCAATGATGGGGATACCTATCTGCCGGGTGACGAAGTTGAGTATGAATTTGTGGTCACTAACACTGAAAACGGTTGGGCGAATGATATTCAGATCAAAGACACAATCACAGACATTCAAGTCGAAGTGATTGGCGGTAAAACGGAATCCGCTTTTGTTTCTGGCGATATCACCCATGAAGTCAGCAATGGTATTGATGCCAACGCTGATACTTATGTACCAAGCTACAACACCAGCGGCAACCTTGATATTGATACCGATATTGCCGCGGGAGAAGCGCTGACCTTTAACTTAACCGGTGTCGTTCGTGACGACGCTTTGGGCACGATTGATGCGAACCAAGTGACCGCAGGAAGTGACTCTGCAACATCGCAAGTGATACCACCTAAAGATGCTGAGCTCGATTACTTCAAAACCTTGGTGTATACCGATGGTGAATCGGCAGGGTGTTCTGTTCCTTCAAACGATGGCAGCGGTTGTACTTACGCACCACGTGGTGATGTTGAGTACCAAGTTACGTTAGATAACACAGGCGATAGCATCGCAAATGACGTGAGCGTTATTGATGCGATTCACACCATTAAAACCGAAGATGGCGATGATGCGTTCTCTAGCTGGACAACGGCTATTGCGGTTGAACCTGTTGGCACTTATGACGTGCAAGGTAACTACAACGGTAGCGTCCCATTGAATGCAACTGTCGATCTTCGTCCTGGTGAGCGTATTGTGTTTGACGTGAAAGGCATCGTGTCGACTTCAGCGACAGGCACTATTACCAACACGGCGCAAGTGAACGGTGATAACACCAACGACATCGTACTTGATCCGGGTCGCTCGAATATCCTAATTGATAAATGGACGGATACGCCTGAGTACGTGCCGGGTGGAACAGTGAATTACTACATCGACATCACCAACGACGATGTGGATTCTGGCCTGTTTTCGATTCGTGACATCATCAGCGGCTTTGAAGTCGAAACCGTCGATGGCTCAATGAAAACGGCATTGACAGAATGGACGGTTGATTACGATGTGCTTTATAACTCGGCGCCGTCAGATCTCAACGCTAATGACTTCTCGGAGCTTGATAAGCTAGTTGGTCAAAACAGTCCAGACATCGATTTACCTGCCGAATCGATCAAGATGGCAGGACGTGACGATGCAGGTACGGGTGGCGGCGATAAGTACACCGTTGTCCGTATTCATGTTCAAGGCAAGGTACGAGATGACGCGATTGGGCGCTTTACCAATACGGCTTATCTACGACATGGTTTGGACGATTCGAAGATCGCTCGCTTACGAGAAGGCTTTATCACTCCGAAGTCGGGTCAATTGGTTCTAACCAAAGAAACGACGCCAATTGCAGAACCTGATGCCAAATACCAACCGGGTCAACCAATCTCATACAAGATCACTGTGGCTAACACGGGTGAAGGTTACCTTGTCGATCAAGTTCTAACCGATCGTATCGACACCATCATGACAGAGGTGGCTAACAGCCCAGATCAAGAACAAGCGTTGACAGGTAATTGGGTCATTAGTGACGAACAGCTTGATGGCAGTGGCGATCCAGCACTGAACGCTCGCAAAGATGTGGTTAATAACGCACAGGGTTATAGTGCGACTTACAGCATTCACCCGGGTGACAGTTATTCATTTGTCGTGACCAACACTGTTAATGATAAAGCCAAAGGCGAGATCACTAACGTCGTTAAAGTTGATAGCGACGACGGTGAGCACTCTGCCGACGCGACCTACATTCCAGAAGATGCGCAAGTTGAGATCACTAAAGACGTCGATAAAGCAGAGTACCTTCCGGGAGAGGCACTTCAGTACACCGTGACCGTTAAGAATAACGGCTTAGGTTGGGCTGAATATGTTGCTATTGAAGATGCTCTGAAGTCGGTTGAAACCACGATTGCAGGTGGTGCGACTGAGCAAGCTTTTGACCCTGCTTCAATCCAAATATCTGCGGTATCGACAACGGGTGAAACCCCAGCACCGGATGCAACCCGTGGTGAAGACCTTAATGAGACGCTCGATATTGCGCCTCAAGACAGCATTGTTTTCACGATTCAAGTGACGACTAATCCGTTGGCGACAGGCGATATTACTAACATCGCATCAGCGACCTTTGACGGCACAACATTTGATGACAGTGCTACCAGTACACCAGTGTTGGCGACGGTTTCGGTAAAGAAGACAGTTGATACGCCATCGTATGAAGTAACCAAGCTGATTAACTACGACATCACCGTAACCAACAGCTCTGATGCGTTTGCATCTGGTGTTCAACTTCAAGACATCATCAGTGACATTCAAGTCGACACGACGGCTGATAAACAAGAGTCGGCATTCCTGCTCTGGGAAGTGAGCTTTGAAGCTTCCGACGATCGCTCTGTTGTCACTCCCAAGACGTTCGACTTGAGTGAAGACATCGATGTGAGTATGGATGTTGCGCCACAGAGCACTGTGACTTTCCATGTTAAGGCGTTAATTCGCACGACAGCGATTGGTGATATCAGCAATACGGCCACCATTACTTACAACGGTGCCCCACAAGACTCTGTAGTGATTATCACACCGAAAGAGGCGGAGTTTGTTGCGACGAAAACCAACGTGCAAACCGAATATGAGCCGGGTGGTGAGCTTGAGTTCCTGATCACCATTGAAAACACCTCGAACAACTACATCAGTGACTTAAGTGTTGTTGATGATATGGATTCGATTGAGGTCGCCTACTACAACGGCTCGACGGGGCCTGCTTTTGTGGCTGGTTCCACCTCTTTAGTGGTCGATTCAACCACAATAGGCACCACTACCGAGCAAGTTAGTCCGACGGAGTACAACGTAGATATCGCGCCGCACGGCACAGTTGTGTTCCGCTCAAAAGGCACAGTAGTCGATACCGCGACCGGACACATCATTAATACTGCGCAAGTAGACGGTGGCAATGTTATCAGTCCTCCAGTTCAAACAGTCGCGGCTGTGGTTCAAGCTGAGCTGTTTACCGATGCCCCGTATTACGTGCCGGGAGAGCAGGTTGAGTATCACTTAGTGGTGCAAAACATAGGCCGAGGTATAGCCAAAGATGTGGCGCTTTACACCCAGTTCTCTGAATCCATGGGTGATCATATTGATGGTGATTTTAGTAATGCGTTTGATGAATGGACACTAACGGCAATATCAGAAGGGGCTGAAACTCAACCTGGCACCTTTGATGACGACAAAGACCTGTTCACCTTGGTCGACATCGCGCCGGGCGGCAAGATTGATTACACGTTCACATTGACGGTCAATGAAGACATGCTGACTAACATCGATGTGCTTGGTTACTACCTCGACTTAACTGGCAGCCCAGCGATGCGCGCTCGTTCTAAGGGCATGTTGGCGTCTGAAACCTCGATGCAGGCAGTGGCAGACCAAGTATCGGCTTTGGATTTACCGCCAGTGGGTGCTGATCTGGTTGTTGAAAAACGTTCAGATAAACCTGAATACACCGAAGATGACGACAGTGTCACTTATTACTTAGCCGTGACTAACAATGGTCAAGGTAACGCGGCCAATGTTCGTCTAACCGATGAGATCAGTGAGCTACAAAACAGCACTGCTAATAAAGTCTTTACCGATTGGACAATTGAAGGTGTGGAAGTCGACGACTCGGGCGTGGTTATTCAGCGTCATTCTTTCCCGTCGAATAAAGACTTAGACACTACCGTTAACCTGAAATCCAACAAACGAAATGCTTACGCGTTTGAGGTCGTGGGTACGCTAGGTAAGGGCTTGGATGACGACATTACCAATACCTTCACGGCGACTGAATCTGACGGTACTGAAACCAGCGACAGCGTAACTACTCACATCAAGAAGATTCCAGATAACTCTGGGGAGTTGGAGCTAACCAAGTCTGCGCTGCAAGATACCGCGCAAGTGGGTGATGCGGTTGAGTATGAGATCATCGTTGAGAACAACAATGAATCTTACTTTAAGAACGTGACTGTGGAAGACCGTTACCCAGGTGGTCTGAAATACATCGTGGATACATCAGAAGTTGTGCTAAGCGGCATTGATGGTGAGTTTGGTACAGAAGACGATCAGGTTATCTCTCAAGAGCCATCAGACACGGGCAAGTTAATGTTCACATCGTTGAACTTTGATCCGGGCGAGAAGCTGCGTATTCGTTACTTATTGCGTGTCTCGGTAGGAGCAACGTTTGGTGATTACATCAACACCGCAGTAGCAAAGGTTGATGGCACGGCTGTTTCTAATGAAGACACCGCCAAAGTAACCGTAGAGCCGGACAAGGTGTTCGATACCTCATCGATCATCGGTAAAGTTTTTGAAGATCACAACAAAGATGGATTCCAAGCCGATGCAACCGCGTTTGATGTTGAGCTAACTGCGAACTTAGCAACGCAAGGCTACATCGCTGATTCGACGCACATCATTCGTGATGGTCAAGACGTTGCTATTCAAGATGGTGCGATAACCACTGCACTTGAGCAAGGCTTGGATCTTGGTGATCTTTGGGGACATTCAGTGAACCGAACGCTGCCAGAAACCAGCAAAGTGGTTATTCAATTTAAAACTCGCACACAGCAGAGCTTTGATTTCTACGTCACGACCGATGCGGGCTCTCGCATCGAGTTCGACGCACAAGGTCAGATTCAGTTTAAGCATGAATCGGACAAGAAAAAGGGACTGAGTGCGGAAAACCTCAATGTAACCAGAAACCTATATCGCGATGGCGAGGATTACCTGTGGGAAATCGTTATCGAGAACAAAGGTATCTACGAAGATGGTATTCCGGGCGTTAAGTTGATGACGGTTGAGGGAATCGTTATTTACACAGACCAGTACGGTCGTTACCACGTGCCCGACCAATGGGTACTCAATAAGAAAGGTAAGAACTTCCTAGTGAAGTTGGACACTGATTCGCTCTCCACCTCCATGGAAGTAGTAAGCGAAAACCCGAAAGTGTTGCGAATTACCCCGAACAAGCTCACCAAGTTCAACTTTAGCGTTCATCGTAAAGACCAACAAAGTGAACAGAAGTAAGCCATTGGAACCGTAACTGGAAATTGTATGAAAGTATTTAGTAAGTCTCGTTTAGCGACGTGTGTGTTAACGGCCATTCCTGTGATGGCGGTAGCGAAAGACACAGGTAAGCTTGAAAAACTCGGTTCTGAGACGACTGGCATTGAAATCACCAAGCCGAACCAAGACCAAGACAGCTCGCGTATTTACTTAGAGCAAGGCGCTATTTGGGCAAGCCGTGACATCACTCGCTTTGACCCAGTATTAGATGTCAGTGTCAGCGATGAATTAGAAGTCGAACAAGGCACACTGCGTGACAGCGTCGGTTTCACCATTACCACCAACTACGGTTACTACATCAAAAAGTACCAATTGGAAGTGTACCGTGTGGGTGACTTTGGTTTGTCTGAACCCATCGCTGTACTTGGTGGCGATAAACTGGCGAACGACTCTGACATCAATTGGGATGGTCAAACTGATGTTGATTATCAGTTTGAGGTCGGTGAGCAGCTGATGTTCCGCCTAAAAGCGTGGGACAAAGATGGCAACATGGATGTGACCACCGTTGGTGTGACTGACTTAGTTAAGCCGGACTCTGAAGTCGATATCGACCGAAACGATAACGACGATGAAGAGAGCAAAGGTAAAAGTTACGGACAGGCAAAGCTGATGCGTCACAACATCCCGACCAATGCGGGTTTAGCGAAGTTCATCGGCACTGGCTTGAAAGGCGTAGATAAAGTCATCATCGGTGAAGATGAATTTGATGTCGAAGATGGCAACTTATATGCAGAGCAGTACTTACCAACAGACTCCTACATTTTCCCTACCAAGGTTGTGTTTGATAACGGTGATGAACGTCGTTACAAGCTGTACGTTCGTATTCCAGATACGTACTACGCACAAACTGGCTTGGCTGATCTTTATGTTGGTAAGAATAATGTGTCTGGTAATAGCGATGCATTAAGTGTCGATGACCAGTACCAAGATGACATCTACAACCAAGGTCGCTTAGCGTACTTTGGTCAGGGTAAATTTGGCGACAAACTTCGTGTAACGACTCACTTTGATACGCGAGAAAGTGAAATCAAAGACATGTTCAAACATCCGTTCGCCTCCGACGATTCGGATGTGTTCGATATCCTCGAAGACGACGATGAGCTTTATTACGGTAACTATGGTGACAGCTCAAACATCGAAAAAGTGGTCAACACCAAAGGCAAGGTTTACCTCAATGTTGAATACGATAAGTCTCAATACTTGTGGGGTAACTACAACACGGGTTTAACAGGCACCGAGAACAACGATTACAACCGTAGCCTCTATGGTTTCAAAGCCGATTATCGCACTCGCGATACTACACAATATGGTGAAGATCGTTTGAACGTGGTTGGTTTTACCGCAGAAGCAGACTCGTTGTATGCACACGATGAGTTCTTGGGCACAGGCGGTTCTCTGTACTTCCTTCGTCATGGTGAAGCGGTACCGGGAAGTGACAAAGTTTACGTCAAAGTAAAAGATGAATCTGGCCTAGTGCAGAATGAAATCCCACTTGAGCCGGGCGTCGACTATGACTTTGACCCGTACCAAGGTCGCATTATTTTGACCAAGCCACTCGATAACATTCTATCCGACAGCTTTGGCAGCGTGATTGAAAACGGCGATGATTACGAAAACTTTCTGGTTGTCGACTATGAGTACGTCCCACAAGGTTCAGATTCATTAGATGCGATGTCTTACGGTGGTCGTGCTAAAGGTTGGATCAACGATTACGTTGGTGTTGGCGTGACGTATGCGACTCAAGAAAAGGACAATCAAGATTACGAGTCTTATGGAACGGACTTAACGCTACGTGCCACTGAGGGGACCTACATTACGGCTGAGTTTGCACATAGTGAAGGTAGGCAAACCGAGTCGAATTTCGTCTCTACTGATGGTGGTTTAACCTTTACGCCCATTGGCGACACGTTGGAAGACCGCGAGGGTGATAGTGTCCAAATCACCGCTGTCACCAGCCTTTATGACCTTGCCCCAACCATCTTTGGTGCCGTTGGTAATGACCTGAAACTTTGGTATCGAGACAAAGACGCGGGATACAGCTACGCGAGCAGCAGCGATGATTTAGAGCAAGAGGCATACGGTGCTGAACTTCGTTTACAAGCAACTGATCGCTTGGCGGTGCTATCTCGTTTCTCGACCAATGAAGAGCGCGATGTCGATGGTAATCTAGAAACAGATACTGAAATGATTGAGATTGAGACTCAAGTTAAAATCACCGAGCACATTAAGGTTTCGGCGGCAGGGCAACAAACTGAAGAGCTTAACCAAAACGACGAGCACAGCGATGCGACCTTAGCAGGTGTGCGTTTGGAATACATGTGGGACAGCGAGAACAGCGTTTACGTCAAAGGGCAAAAGACCGTCGACCAGTCGGATGACTATGATGAAAACGACAGCGCGTCGATTGGTGCTGAATTCCAAGTGTTGGAAGACTTGTCTCTTGGTGGCGAATACACCGATGGCGACCGAGGCCAAGTAGCAGAAGCGACTGTGACTTACGATGTATCCGATGACCACTCAACCTACGTAACTTATGTAGATGATAACTACGAAGGCCAAAACAACGTGATTGTTGGTCAGCGTGCAGATCTCACCAGCAGTGTCGATTTTTACCAAGAGAACCAGTTTGTTGATGAAAATGATGGTCATGGCCGTATCGACTCATACGGCTTTGGCTACGATGTGACGGAAGATGTCGAGATGGGGATTGGTTATCAGCTTGGTGAAATTGAAGATGACCAGAACATTACCACAGAGCGTGAATCTATCAGCTTCAATGCCTCAATTGACCTAGATGACATAACCCTTAGCCACAAATTTGAATACCGAGTGGATAAGAGTGAAGACGACCCTGACATCGCTCAGCGAGAACTTCAACAAATCGTGACGACCAACCGTTATACGCATCACTTAACGGAAGAGTACACATTGTTCGGCAAGTACAACTACTCCATTACCGAAAGCGAGACTACGGGCGAAACTATGGCGCAATTTACTGAAGCCACTGGCGGCCTCGCGTATCGTCCGATCTACAACGATCGACTCAATTTACTGAGCCGCTACACGTATATTGCAGATTTCGATCAACTGGATCGCGATGTGGATTATCAAGACGAAACCAGTCAGATCATTGAAGTTGAGGCGATCTATTCGATTGACCAACACTGGGATATCGGTACTAAGTACGCCCATAAAGACAAACAGCAAGCTTTTGAACGAGCATCTGGTTCGAATGAGCTGGTTAAAAGCGATATCGACCTATACGGATTAAGCGCTTCTTACCGTGTGATGAAAGAGTGGGATGTGACGGGTGAATACCACTGGAAAACAGACACACTCAACGATGAGCTAGAACACGGTGCGTTAGTTTCGGTGAACAAGCACATCGGCGAGAACTTCAAAATGGGGATTGGTTATAACTTCTCTGCGTTTGATAGTGACTTAACCAATGATGACGACTACGACGCATCCGGCGTGTTTATTAACTTAGTCGGTAAGATCTAAGCATGCCCCAAAGTGGGTTGAAAGTTAAGAGTTGAGAATTCAAAGTGACAGTAAAGAGTAAGATGAAAACAATTATTTTCCTAATAAGCGCAGTGATGAGTACTTTGCTGCTGTCCGGCTGTGCAACCGACACCTATGTGAGCCAGGAGAACCGAGACAAGTTCGCAGGCATCGATGTGTCTAAGTTTTTAATCAGCGAGTGTTTGGCGCCAGAGCGTGAGGTGCACATCGCCATCGCAGAGCATTTTGCGTTTGATAAATACCAATTACGCGACCTCGATAAGATCAACTTGGATACCTTTGTTAAAGAGATCAGAGGCCTCGAAGGGCGTATCACGATTGTCGGCCATACTGATTACAAAGGTTCTCTGGAATACAACGAACGTCTTTCACAGCGCCGTGCTAAATCGGTCGCAGATTATTTGAAAGGGCAACTAGACCCAACGCAATATGACTGGGAAGTGAAACATCTTGGTGAGACTCAACCTCTTCTGTTTGGTAAGACAGATAAAGACCGAGCGGAGAACCGCCGTGCATTTATTGTGTTTGAAGAAGCTCAGAAGTACGAAGAGATGCCTTTCTGTGAGCCACCAAAACCAGAACGTAAAGTTTATATGGCAATGACGCCACACTTCGATTTCGATAAGTCAGTACTCAAGCAAGAAGATCTAACTCAGTTAGATGACTTCACAACGAAGTTGAGCGGCCTGCAAGGTAGCATAATGGTGGCAGGGCACACCGACCAATCGGGTTCACTTTCTTACAATGAAAAGCTGGCAGAGCGCCGCGCAGAAACGGTGGTTGAATACCTCAAAACCAAACTCGACCCTAAGCAGTTTATCTGGGAAGTGAAGTCATTTGGTAAGTTGCAGCCTGCGATTAATGAACGCTCTGAAAAAGCCGATGCATTAAACCGCCGCGCGTTCATTGTGTTCAAAGAATCTGATATTACCGCCGAACAGCAAGCTCTTGCTGGCAGTGAACAAGAAGCGGTGAGCAGCGAGAGCGATTAGAGTTCACCGAAGAATAACGAATAGTTGCCTTTACAATAAAACGCAAAAAGCCCCATACGTTGGGGCTTTTTGTTGCTCGCTCTACGGATTAAGTCGGGTCGAAGATCTATTCTGATGGCAAATTCTGTTTCAATTCCAGAAGCATTCGGTAGGCACTTTCTCCTGACATCTCATACGGGTTGAACTGGTCTGATGTTGAAAACTGTAAATTAACCAGTTCAGTTAGGCTAGATTGTGGAATATCACCCATAGACCAATCACCAAACTGCCTACAATCGATCTCTTTGAAATATAAAATCATGACGTTTTTGTGTCGCGTGTCATTCAAGATATGATTGTAAGTATGGTTCACTGCGGTTCTCGAACCTTCAATACATTGCAGGAAATACTTATCATTGTGGCTTAGAAGGCCTGTTAAATGGCTTTGCTTATTGCGGTCGTGTGAAATCTGAAGAATGTCGTTCAAAGCCTGAGAATCGCAACTTTCACAGAGCGTACTGACATAAATTAACCGAGTTAGGAACATAGGCATCATTTCGAATTTTTTTTCAAAGGATATTAATAAATATAAGCCAAGATCATGGAATTGCGAGTTATTGATTTAATTGTCACTCGGTGGCTTTTGGAAGAGAAGAGGGTGGGGATGAAGTAGAAAAGGGCAGGTTGCAAGATACGCTAAAATGACTCGAATGTTGGCCATTCAATTATTTTAGCGACCTGCTTGTGAGCTCGTTAGTTGTTTAGAGTTGAAATCGATTCAACGTTAGAAGAGGAATCAAATCGAACGTTGACCAACACATTTTCACGTTCGAAAGTCACATCATCAAAGTCAGTCGTTGCGATCTTAAATCCATTTCTTGCGAATAAACTCGTCACCGTTGTTCGTTGTTTCTGTTCCATACCGCATGTCAGTAGTTCGTTCATCGTGATCTTCATTAGGTAACCGTGTGCATAGTGTAAGCGTACAGACTCTACATTATGAGAACAATTGCTTAATCGATAAGCTATATTGATATGTTCAATTGAGTGATTCAGGTATTTAAAAGCCGGATGGATAGTGGGCAAGGGAGTTATGCGACCTATGACAAGTGGAGCGTTATGTGACCACTGATCAGCATTCCTTGAACACGAAGTTTGTCGCAAAAATCGCGTTGAAATAAGTGGTTACAAAGCAGGAGGAATTATGCCCGCCGTTTGGTATGTTTGGTCGGTTATTGGAAATATTATCGGCCTATATCTCACTTAACTAAAGTACATCGATTTACGATGAGTAGACTCCTCAATACGCCTTCTTTTTATTTGAATTTTATATGCTAAGTGGTGTTGTTATAATTGTTATTAATTGCATAGGCTTGATTTTAATATTGGTTTGATTTATAAAACAAGCATTCGTTCATTAACTTCATGATTATATTAGTTTTTACTAACCTTTAAATAACATGGAGAAAGGCGATGAATAAGAACCAAACACGCAACAGGTTAGCGAATTTAGTGCGACTTCGTAGGTCATACAAAGCATCAGACTTTCTGGTGGGTTCTGATGAACTCCGAGTTAAAAAAGATGTGTATAGCTTACGTAAAATCAAACAGTTAGAAATTCGTCAATTGGGTCTTAAAGAAAACGCAATCAATATCGTTTCGTTGGCTTTAGTCCTCTCGGCGGCGACTTGGGCATTTGTTCCTCAGTTCGGTTTACCAATGCTTGCACTGACCTTTATTTTGGCGTTTGTTACATGGCGACGATATGAGTTGCGTGCAGAGTTTAAAGGGGCCGATGAAACTGGCGACCATTGGGTTTCCGTGGCGCGCGGTTGTACTCGAGAAGAGTTCAAAGTATTGAAAAACGTTGAATTGGCTTTACGCGATCAGCTGTCTTAGTGGCTAGATCTGTTAAGGTTAAGGTCTTATAAGCGTTAAGCTCCCATAATCAACAAGGCTCGTCATTGTATGGCGAGCTTTTTATTTTCTGAAAAACACAGGTAGTGCAGGTTACTTTGAGAGGCCAATGCTTATATGTGTAATGGGGGTTGATATGAATCTTAAGTCACGGCGTTTTTGATGCTCTTTGTGGTTTTGAATATAGGGAGAGGGTGGAAATGAATACACGAGTCAGTGAGAGTTCTTTTAAAAGGCTCATCCAGTTAGTTGGTTGTGTTTTGATTATAGTGTTGAGCAATAGTCGACTCTCCAATGCTCAAAGCATCGAGTTTCCTACTTGTGTACAGAGCGAGGTTTTGAATACAGAAATCCACCTTTATGTTGATGAATCGGTGTTAGATGAATATTCCAAAGCATTTATAGCCTCTAAAATAGCGACATGGGAAAGCTATTCGAATCTGGTGTTAAAAAACTCCTGCGTCCCTATGACGAGAAAAGTCACTAAGGTGACTTATACGTCTGAAATCGACAGCCTTTGGTTTCAAGATTTGGGCGCAGCAGAGAGGTTATTAAAACTCTCGATGGAAGAACCGATTCCAGAAACAACAGAAGACGGCGTCCCCATTTTTACTGGGATAGTATTTTCTAATTATAATTTTAGCTTTGAGTCTGATTATTGTGGTATGTCTTCTTCGGTATCCTACTTTTTTTCTTTAGCGATAAACTGCCCTGATTACTTAATGGAGCATGAAATTGGCCATTTAAGTGGTGCTAATCATGACTATAAAACGTTATTGAAAGATTTTGATAGTATAGAAAGTTACATTTCTGGAACGTATCCAAGAGCTCCTCAATATTCCTTCGGTACAATTTGTGCTGACAGAGGCACAGTGATGTCTTATGAGCGAGATGTTATACCTGCATATTCCAGCCCGGACATCAGAGTAGATGGCACAAAGTGCGGGGATAGCAAATACCACAATAATGCGAGAGTGCTTAGAGAGTTCGCACAAGCTTATTTAACCCCATGATTGCCTAGCTGGTAGCCTGTTGTTTTATCGAACGTTATAACGCGTTCAATTCAAAGTGTTTGTCCTGTGATCTTTAAATTTGGAACGAGCGTATTTCTCCCAGTTTATTAAGGAAGAGTATGTATGATGTTATCCAAAGAGAATGAATCAAGAATTATTGAAATGGCGTGGGAAGACCGAACGCCATTTGAGGCAATAGAGCACCAATTTGGTTTAAATGAATCGCAAGTGATTCGTTTTATGCGTAGCCATCTCAAGCTTGGCAGTTTTAAGCTGTGGCGCTCACGTGTTTCTGGGCGCTCGACCAAGCATGTAAAACTGCGCAGTTCGGACGTTTCGAGAGGTTATTGTCCGACTCAGTACAAGCATCGTTAAAAGAGGGGATGCCCAGCCAGTATCCCAAATCAACACACAGATATGGGAAATGAAAGGAATGAAACAATTTTGCGCTCTACTTTTGGTGCTGCTTAGCTTCGGCATCAGTCATGTTCAAGCGAATGATACGCGACTTAAGCAAGCTTACGAAAATCACCAAAGCGACGTTCAGGTGCGCGGATCGGGTACGGTGTATCGAGTACTTCCTGATGATAATAAAGGCTCTCGACATCAGAAATTCATTTTGCGACTCGATAGCGGACAAACCTTGTTAGTCGCACATAATATTGACTTAGCGCCTCGTGTTCAGGGACTGGCAAAGGGCGATCGAGTTGAATTTTATGGTGAATATGAATGGAACAAGAAAGGTGGCGTAATGCACTGGACGCACAAAGACCCTCGTAATCATCACACTCATGGTTGGTTGAAGCATAACGGGAAAGTATACGAGTAAACACCTCCGAGACTTTTCCCTTCAAGGCTATAAGATAAAAAGGAATTTTGATGTTTAAGCTGGAAACTGACAGGTTAATTCTTCGAGATATGAGTATCGAAGACGAGTGTGCCTTTGTTGCGATGTCTCAAGACGCTAAGTATCAGCGTTTCTATGACGAAAGTGATTGCGAACCTAACAAATATCGAGAGCTAACCCAGCTGTTTGTTGAGCAGGCTTCAGAAGTTCCTCGACAGTCCTATCAGCTTGCAGTTGAAAACAAAGATTCGGGGAAGTTTATTGGAACCGTTTGTTTGCGCCTTGAGGGCGATAAACAAGCTTCGATGGGCTGTGCTTTCTCAAGGGAAATTCAGGGAAAAGGGCTTTCTATAGAAGCTTCTGAAGCCCTCGCTGATTTTGGTTTCTCAGAGTTAGGCATATACCGTATCTACGCTGAAACCATCAGCAAGAACTTGGCTGCGATTAAGTTATGTAAGTCACTAGGAATGAAACAAGAAGCGTGTTTTAAAGATCATCGATTCTTCAAAGGTCAATGGTGGGATACAGTTGTGTTGGCGGTTGTTCGATCTGATTGGGGAAAGGCTTAGTGATGGAAAGTGAAAGGCTCAAATTAACCCCTCCATCATTAAAATACAGCGAAGAGATGTTTGAGGTGATAAATGAGTGCAAGGCCGAGTTTTCCCCATTCTTACCTTGGGTTTCTGATTCTCTAACTAAAGAGCAGCTAGAACTTAACATTCAAGATGCTACCAATAATTTCGCCAACTTTACTGGCGAGTTCTGGTTCAATATTATTGAAAAGCAAACAGGGGCATTTATCGGGGCTATTGGCTTTATGATCAGAGACGATACTGTCCCTTACTTTGAAATCGGCTACTGGTTGCAAACATCAAAAACGGGCTTGGGTTACGTGAGTGAAGCTGTCCGAATTATCGAAGAATATGCATTCACTCAAAAAGGTGCGAAAAGAGTCGAAATTAGGATGGCAGGCTCGAATCTTAAAAGTCAGGCCGTGGCCAAACGATGTGGCTATCAACTTGAAGATCGCTTAGCCAATGATCGACGTTTGCCATCAGGAGATATGGACAGCACGCTCGTTTACGCCAAAATAAGCCAGTCTTAAATGTGTGCTGTTGATTCTTAATGTGTGGCACTTTTATTGAGAGAAACCGTAAATTCCCAAGTAATCTGAAAGACCAACATTTAGCGCTTAGTTATCTGGCTCATCGTCTACAGTGACGTCACCATTCATTGAGTTGTAGTAAATGGAGATTCCAGGCACTACTCGATAGTGGTAGATACATTGATCGGTTTGAATGTATTCAGCGATGTAGTCTGTATCTGTAGGCGAATTAAAGCTAGAAACACTAGGGGGATCAAGAAGTAGAGCGCCCCACACCGAAATGCAATCTTCGGTATTGTCCAGTCTTGGAAAGTCTTCTTCTGCGTACCATTGCTGGGCTGGATATCCCCATTCATTGAAATCGAGCTGACCTGTTGCAGATTCATCATAGATAGGTACATTCGTAGATGCACCGCCACCGTTTGAGGTTAAATTTTTTGAATAGGCAAAATCGACACCTGTTTTAAAAGAAGCGCCAGTGCCTTTCACAACTGCAATATGAGAATCAGTACTTACGTTGAGGAACCTTGGAGCAGCAGTTACGGCGAGTATTCCAAGGATCACAATAACGACAACAAGCTCAATAAGTGTAAAACCGTTCTTTTTCATTTAGCACCTCTTTTAAAGGCCGCTAGTATGCATTATAAGTTACTCTTACCAAAGGGAATATCCTTATTTTAGTGGTAATTTAAATGCTCAATAATGAATGTTGTGATTAAGGTAACTTATATTTTATAAATTTCATGCGTATGGTTTAAGTGCTGTGTATCTCACTTTGATATTAATTTTAGTTCTATGAAGGTTTGGCAATTAATGAATTTCGTAGAAACGGTAAAGCTTCATCTTTCAGGCGTTGGTTATCCAGAGGCTAGTGTTAAAACAGGGCAGGTTCGATCTATATCGGCGCTCGTTTATAAAACCATCAAAAACAAAGATATCTCTAATGTTTTGTCCCTGTGTACTCAATTGCTTGAAGAAAGGGATTGGGCGTTAGGTGTTATTGCTTACGACTGGGCTTTTAGAGTAAGAAAACAATATTCGAAAGAAACGTTTCCAATCTTTGAGCATTGGTTAATGGAGTATGTCATTGACTGGAATGATTGTGATGACTTCTGCACTCATGCGTTTGGTGAGTTACTGTCTCAATACAATGAGTTGTTCGAACTCATAACCAAATGGGTCGAGCATTCGAATTTTGCTGTACGTAGAGCTGCTGCTGTCATCTTAATTTATCCGATCAATCAGAATCGATACTCAGCGTTGGCTCCGCTTTGTGTGGCAGATCTATTGCTAGAAGATGGACATGACCTCGTGCAGAAAGGATATGGTTGGATGCTTAAAGTCCTCAGTAAAAAGGAACCTCAACAGGTTATTGGTTATTTAAACGCTAAGCATGCCGCAATACCAAGAGTTGCTTTTCGCTACGCGATTGAAAAGCTGGACGATAAAACTAAGCGAGAGTTAATGTTACTTTAACCACTGGCACTCCTCAAATCATCATCAGAATCCGGTGTGATTAATTATAACGATTAAAATAGGAACCCAAGGTGCAAGAACAAACTAGAGGACTCGATCGAGAAGGGTTCATTCAAAATCTTTATTCGCCAAAGAACATTGCGCCTGAATTTCAAGAAGTGGTGTCAGCAGTCGTTGATTCGCTGCTAAGAGAGCTTCCAGGTCAAGTTGATGGTATCTACTTGTATGGAAGCGTGCCTGGAGGAACGGCCATTGTTGGTCGCTCTGATTTGGATGTTTCTATCGTACTCGCTACGCCTGTTGGTCAGAGAGAAAAGGAAGTATTTAACCTACTTTCCGGCACCATACCCCAAACCTATCCGCAAGTGACCAAGCTTGATATCGATCCTGGCTTCCTGCGGGATGTTCTGCAACCCAACGAAGAATTCCATTGGCAGTTTTGGCTCAAGCATTGTTGCTGTTGTATTTGGGGGAATGATCTATCTATAAAGTTTCCACGATATAAGCCCAGCAATGAAATAGCCCAAGCTCTTAATGGCGATTTATCGACTTTTCTTAAGCAAATGCCCTCGAGTTTCAAAACAATGACTGATGCGGATATCGTTAAGGTAATTGGTAAAAAGTTAGTGCGAGCGGCGTATTATTTTGTGGCTGAGCAAGACGGCAGTTGGTACACCAATCTGAGCCAGTGCGCTGCAGTCGCCAAGCGCTATTACTCCAATCAAAGCGACGATATTGAGCTAGCTCATCAATACGCTCTCGGAAATTTGATATCTAAAACAGAAGCTTTTGAATTGTATGAAAGGCTGAGTAAAAAGCTTGTTGTAAATTAAGCATTAACACAAGCTAGAACAACAAACTTAACTACCTTTGTAACGGCTTTAGGAAAATTAGATGGATGTCCACGAGTGTGTTTCTTTTATCATGCTGAAGGAATCGCAGGTATTACTAGAAAAGCGTAGTGAGTCTAGGGAGACCGATCCCGGTTTAATCACTATACCTGGCGGCCATATTGAACACGGTGAAAACCAGGTTCAGGCGCTGTTTCGTGAACTTGATGAAGAGCTTAATGTTGTTCCGATTGATTACCAATACTTGTGTTCGCTTTACCATCCTACGAAGGAACTTCAGTTGATTCATTATTTTATCGTGAGTGACTGGGAAGGAGATATCACCGCTCAAGAGGCTGATGATGTTAAGTGGTATTCACTAGGTTCAGCTCCTGTTGGTATAGCAGCCGATGGTATTGCTTTGAAAGAAGTAGAGCGCGTGGGTAGGTATCTTTAGTTTGGATTCGATAAGATGTTTTGGACGTTTTTTGAGGGCTCAAAAACGGTGAAACCCCAGTGTTGGTAGTGTTAAGAATGATAGTATAAAAACTGAATATATTCCAATATGTTATCTAACTAATCCTGATAATACTCTTCGAAAAAAATGCAAATTTTATTAACTTAACTCATTGATTTGATTATCGTGATTTGAGTTATTATCACTGTATTTTGCAAAAAGAGTAAAGCGCAAAAAATGGAAAATCGAGATAATAATTCCCCACGGTGTTGTTTAGATTTCTCTGGTTGTGACTACCTTTTATTGGCCATATTATAATGTGGTGGTGTCGATCTTCTGCCGAGTACCTGAATCCAAATATAACAAATTGCGTAGTAATAGGCGGTTTTAGTTGAGGGAGCCAACTCGCTCTTTTTTCTCCACAACTCAGCCATCAGCTTACGTCCAATTTGGCCAATAGATTTGATGGCAGGGTTGTGCGTCTGAACATGACGACAGAAGCTGCTCATTTTCTCTGCCTGATTTTTTACGGTTCTTTTTGCCCCCCCTGTCCTTAAGTATAGATGTATAGTTCGATTTAACTCATATTCCATTCTTGTCATGATCTACCCCAGGTATGCATTTGTCATGTCTGTTCGATGATGACCAAACTCTCGATAAGATTGAGATTGGAACTCTAGGTAGCTTTAGTTTATTGAGAGCATTGATCAATACAACCAAATTAAATCAGTTTGTTTTTTTGAGCTAAGGGGCTTTAGATATTTAAGTTATTCATAAACTAATATTTAGAGTTAAAGTTCAAACTATTGTCATTTACGAAGCTAGGTAATTGATATAACTATACTTTATCATTGTTATTCCGTGATGGTGCTCAAGAGATAGTCTCTGTTTACGTTTTTTTACTTGAAAGCTATGCTAATAAGGACATAATGAACGTAAAGTTTACGTAGGTGGTGAAGGTGTTAATGTGAGCGAATCTAAAACAGAGACTGACTTAAAGAAAACAACTATACATGAAGCCGCAAAAATCGCGGGTGTATCAATAGCTTCGGTTAGTCGAGCTTTGAATAATAAACCTGGTATCAGCGAGAAAACACGTAAACGAATTTTAGATATCTGTAAGGATTTGGGTTACGTGCCGAGTACATCTGCGCGAGAGTTAATGGGAAATCATAAAAATACCATTGCTATATCTCTTGGGCCGATAGACTTCTACGCTTCTCGTTATTTGGGAATGCTTTGGCCTTCACTATCAGCTGCAATTCGTAACTCTGGTCGTAACTTGTTACCTGTGAGCTTTGGGGAAGTTGACTTACAGCAAGTTGGTGGTGCGATTTTACTTGGTATGACTACCAATGACCCACGTGTTGAAACCTGTAAAGAACTGGGTTTGCCATTCGTATGTATTGGTATGAGCGAAGGGTCCTTCTGGGTTGCTCCTGATGATTTCAACGGTGGTCGGGAAGCGACGCAACACCTAGTTGATAAAGGGTTAAGCGACATTTGTTTCGTAACACCAACAACTTATGGTGATGGTTATCAGTTTCGTCATCAAGGTTATATGTCGGTCATGGCGAGTAATGCGCTACCTATACGTGAATTGCGCACTGGGCATGATCCACTGGGAGAGATTGCCGCATATCGTTACTTTGTTTCTATGGATAAGCAACAACTCGAGCGCCACCAAGGGTTTGTTTGTGAGAGTGATGAGACGGCTTTGGGGGTCATTGCTGCGTTAAAGGATCGAGGCTACAAGATACCGGAAGACTTTTCTGTCGTTGGTTATGATGGTTTACCGGGAATTTCAAAAATGCTGACTACAATTGTTCAAGATACGGACAAAATAGCAGCCAAGGCAGCTTCTATGCTTGAGCTTGCTATGTTAGGAGAGCAGCCAGTAGGAGCTGTAGTTCCTATAACTCTGAAGCTCGGGCAATCGACGTAAACCAACAATATTAATTTTATTAACATGGGTATATCGAAAGGTATACCCATTTTTTATTCAATAAAGAAAACTTTACGTTATTGCGATGTGTTAAGTTATGAGATTAAGAAAATAGAGGCTTTTTTATAGTTTTTTCTGTTGGAGAAGCCCAATATCTGGCCAAAATAAGAGCAAGATCACTAAAATGGATTACTGTAACTTAACAAGAACGAAAATGTGACCGGAATAACGTAAGCGTTTACGTTAAGTGTGCATAATACCCTCAGATTTTGAAATTAATGAACTGAGGGCAACATGAAAAAAACAATATTGGCAGCATCCCTACTTGCTGCAAGCCTGTCTGCAACCGCAACTGAAAAAACAGAAATTACTATTGCTGGCTGGGGTGGTAATGATGTCGTTGTATTGAATAACTTGGTCAAAGAAGTATTAGCTGACGATTTTGCAAAATCGGGGCTAAGCGTTAAATACCAAGCGGTAGAAGGTGACTTCTCTCAGTTTATAACCAACTCTTTATCGGCTGGTACTGCTCCAGACGCATTCTACGTTGACGTGGTTTTTGCTAATACCCTCGTTAATTCTGGCAAGGTAGCAGCAAACAGTGATTCACTCGCTAATGTGAGCTCTGCAGTCATTCCAAGCCTAAATAGCGCGTTTACGTCAAATGGTAAACAGTATGGAATTGCTAAGGATTTCAATACGATCGCGCTGCAATATAACAAAGATATTTTCGATGATGCAGGCGTTGATTACCCAACAAATAGCGATTCTTGGGAAGATTTACGTAAAAAACTGATCGCGGTGAAAGATGAGCTAGGTGATGAAGTATCAGGTATCTGTGTTATGCCTGATTACGCGCGTTTTGCTCCATTCGCACTTGCGACAGGCTGGAAACCTTTCAATGAAGAAGGCAAAACCGTACTGGATGAGAACTTCGAGCGTGCATTCAATTTTTACACGGGCCTTGTATCAGAAGATGAAGTTGGCATTTTGGCAACAGACTTAGGTCAGGGCTGGGGTGGTGGTTGTTTTGGTACAGAAGAAACGGCTGTAGCGCTTGAAGGTAACTGGATCAGTGGTTACTTACGCGACAAAGCGCCAAACCTTCCTTACGGCACAACACTAATGCCAACCGATCCGAAAACCGGTAAGCGCGGCAATCTTCTATTTACTGTTGCATGGGGCGTAAATGCAGACGGCAAAAACGTAGAAGCAACTCAAAAAGCCGTTCAGATCCTTACTAGTCAAAAAGCGCAAGAGTGGGTATTGGACTCTGGCCTTGCACTACCTAGCCGCAAATCTCTAAGTGACGCTAAATTCTTTGAAGTTGAAGATTCAGAAAGTGAGTTGGCGAAACAAGTATTTAAAGGTGCTCTAGAAGGTAACGTTGAACCATTTGCGTTTGGTGATTACGGCACGGCTTGGATGACTCCGATCAATGAAGCCTTGAACTCTGTACTGCTTGGTCAAATGACGCAAAAAGAAGCGCTCAAAATGGCACAAGCAAAATACGATGTATTGACGGCTAAGTAGTAGGGCGAACGATGAACTCTTTACGTTTACGCCAACAAGTTTACGGATGGCTCTTGGCAGGGCCATTTGTACTGACTTTAGTGGTGTTCTTTCTGTATGCATTGGTTCGTACAGTTTACTTTAGTTTTACTGAGTACGATCTGTTCAGTGACGCTGTTTGGGTTGGCTTAGCTAACTTCAAGGCGTTGCTTTCCGACGACTTGTTCTTACTGTCATTGGCAAATACGATTTGGTTCTCTCTCATCGTAACCTGTGTTCAAACGGTATTAGCACTAGGCTTAGCGATTCTAGTTAACTCAAAGATTCGTGCGAAAAGCTTCTTTAGAACGGCTTTTTACTTACCAAGCATTCTTTCTAGTGCTGCGGTAACGTTAATCTTCATTTGGTTCTACCAAAAAAACGGTTACCTAAACGGCTTTGTTACGGACGTAGTGAATCACTATCCGCACATCAGTTGTTTCGTGCTGATAGCGGTGGCATCTCAATTTGTTTTGGTTACCAAAGACCGTATTAAAGGACTGCCTGTTGGCTGGTTCGACCCGGCATGGGCAATTCTCTCTGTGATTGTGGCGGGCATCGCAACCTTTATTGCAAGTGCAATGGGGTGGATTGAAGTCACGAAAGATGTGGTTGAGGTTAACTGGCTGAACACGCGTGACCATGTTGGTCCAATGCCATTAACACTCTGGGCTATCGTGATTCAGAATATCTATACCACGATTCCAACCTTCATGTTGCTCTTTTTGGCGGGCTTGCAAGGCATATCTGGTGAGCTATATGAAGCCGCGCACATTGATGGGGCTAACAAGTGGCAACAACACTGGAATATTACGATTCCTCAATTGGCTCCTGTGACATTCGTTGTCGTGACCTTCTCGATCATCGGTACGCTACAGATGTTTGACCAAGTTGCTCTGCTGGGTTCAGCTGCACCTCTCGAGTCACGTATTACTATGGCGTACTACGTTTACCACAACGCATTTCCACCGGGTGGCACGCCACAAATCGGTATGGCGAGCGCAGCGGCATTGATATTGGCATTCATTACATTGGCAGTAGTTTATCTGCAGAAAATCTTTGGAATAAAGGAGAAGGCAGATGGCTAGTCACACTATGACTTCAAAAGATGATGCGGTTCCTGTGGCATCTATGGAACAGGTAGCGAAATTTCAAGAACGACGCCGCTGGGCGAAAGTGGCGTGGGTATACAGTGCACTGATTCTGGTCGCAACAGTAATGTTAGGTACTTTCGTTGTCGCCTTTTTAGCGAGTTTAAAAGACGACCCACTTGAGCAACCATTCAAATTTAACTTTGCACAGGTTCAACCTAGTAACTGGGGGGCAGCATACCAACTGGGTCAAGAAGGTAACAACGCACCTATGTTTGGTGGTTTTGCTCCGGGAGCGACGGTCAACTTTACAGTCACTTACGCTGTTGAACAGGGCAAAGAGTTTCAGTTACCGACCATTGAAGTTCCACGTCGCCGTCCAGGTACTGGCATGGCAGCAGCAACGGTGACAGATTTTGCTTCTGATTATGCAGTGGTTAGCGAACCTCGTCTGGTTGCTTCAAGTGATGATGTCACCTATGTCGAAAGGCGTGGTCGTAACGAGATCACAAAGCAAGGCCAAAGCCAAACTTGGGAATTTAACATTCTTTACCAAGGAAACGGTCCTGAAATTGCGACGCTTCCACTAACCGTAGAATCACCTCGTGGACAAGTGTTGATTGATAGCACCCTGGCACCAAGCAAGATGGAGCGTCGTGGTCGAGTCGCTGCATGGGATAACGCAACACCGGGTGTGATCGGCTATGTATTCAAGTCTTACGTTCGTGTTTACACAGAGTCTGTGAGTTTGGATACAGGTAAGAGCTTGTTCATGAGCTGGACCATCAACTCGTTCTTTATCGCGATTGGTAAGGTGATTTTGACTCTGTTCCTCGCGTGCACCGCAGGCTATGCATTAGCACGATTGAAGTTCACTGGTGCACGTGCTGTATTCGCTTTCATGTTGTTCAGTATGATGATTCCAGCACAGGTGACGTTTATTTCTAACTACTTAATTTACAAAGATATTGGGTTGTTAAACACACCTTGGGCGGTCATCACTGCGGTGGTGGCATCCGGTCAAGTACTCATCATGAAGCAGTTCTTTGAAAACATTCCCAAAGAACTGGAAGAAGCGGCAATCGTCGACGGTGCTAGCCCGTTAGTGATTCTTTGGAAAGTATTTATGCCATTGGCTAAACCAGCCATTTTGTCTGTAACCATCCTTGGCTTTCAAGGGGCCTGGAATGACTTCTTCTGGCCACTGGTGGTGATAAACAGCCCTGCGGATGCATTCACGCTTCCTGTTGGTCTATTAAGTTTACGTAACGCCTATGGCGTAGCAGGTGACTGGAACCTGATTCTTGCAGGCGCGTTCCTGTCGACAATTCCAGTACTTATTGTATTTATGGTTTTTCAACGTTACTTCGTTGGTAACGATATTTCTTCCGCTGTTAAAGGTTAATCCTCGGGGATATTTAAGATGTTTATGAACTACACCGCTGGTCAAGGCGAACTAAAAAATTGGATCGTTGAAGAGACGGCATTTGATTCAGCACTTCAAGGTAAATGTGAAGTGGTAATGAGCCAAGGTAACGGCTACATGGGTGCCCGTAGTGCCACGGAAGAAAAGTATGTAGGCCAAGTGCGTAACCTATTCATCGCAGGTACTTATAACAAGTTCGATGAAGAGGAAGTAACCGAGCTTCCAAATGCTGCAGACATGAGTTCAATTGAGATGTTCATTGATGGCCGTCGTTTCCATCTGGAGTCTGGCGAAGTAAGCAACTACTCACGTCGTCTAAACGTTAAGAATGGTGAGCTGACTCGTGAGTTCACTTGGACAAATACAGAAGGCAAAACGTTTGAGATGCGCTTCCGTCGCTTTATCTCGCAAGCAAACCTTCATCTAATGGCGTTCGACGTTCAAGTTAAGGCTGTAAACAGCGATGCGAAAATCGAAATCCGCTCTGGTGTCGATGCTCAGCTATCTAACTCTGGCGCTCAGCACTTCCACGAAGGTGAAAAGCGTATCTACGACAAGCGCTTCATTGAGCTGCTACAACATACGACAGAAAGCAAAGTTGATTTCGTATTCCTAACGTCTCATCGCTACTTCGTAAATGGTACAGAAGTTGAGATCGACCCAGGTCTACAGATGGACCGCCGTAAGGTATGGCTGAACATCCATCAAGAGCTAAAAGCAGGCGAGACATTTGGCACTGAGAAAGTGGGTGTTGTACACACTTCTCGTGACAAGCAGTTCGATGTTGAAGGCTACGAGCTTCAAGCTCTACGTGACCACGCACTAACTAACCTAAAAATGAATGCTGACCGCAGCTTTGACGAGCTATTAGCAGGCAGCGGAGTTGAGTGGGACAAGCGTTGGGACAACATGAACATCACTATCGGTGGCAACGATTTTGACCAACTAGCGACGCGCTTTGCTCAGTACCAACTAAACATCTTCACGCCAATGCACGACTCTCGCTTCGGTATCGGTGCGAAAGGTTTATCTGGTGAAGGTTACAAAGGTCACTCGTTCTGGGATACAGAAGTATTCATGCTTCCGTTCTTCATCTACACGATGCCAGAAGTTGCACGTAGCCTACTTGAGTACCGCTTCAAAACACTGGGCGGCGCACGTAAGAAAGCAGCAGACAACGGCTACATCGGTGCTCAGTTCCCATGGGAGTCTGCACTTACAGGTGAAGAAGTAACGCCAGTATGGGGCGCAGTAGACATCATCACGGGTAAGTCGACCAAGATTTGGTCTGGCTTTATCGAGCAGCACATCACGTGTGACATCACTTATGCGCTATGGCAGTACTACCAGATCACGGGTGACCAGAAGTTCATGGACGACATGGGTTACGAAATCATGTTCGACACAGCAACATTCTGGACAAGTCGCCTAGAGTGGCTAGAAGACCGCAACATGTGGGGTATCTGTAACGTAATCGGTCCTGATGAGTACAAAGAGCACATCGACAATAACGCGTTCACTAACTACATGGCCGTTGAAAACATCAAGCTAGCGATTCGTTACTACGAAGACCTAGAAGCATCTAACACAGAGCTACTGGCGAAGCTGTCTGACAAGTTGAACCTAGTTGAAGCGCGTAAGATGTGGCTAGAGCGTGTTGAAGATATCTACCTACCGCAACCGCGTGAAGAAGATAAGATCATCCCACAAGACGATACTTACCTACAAAAAGAGATCATTGACCTAACTAAGTACAAAGAGCAGCCATTCGTTGGTGGTCTGTTCCAAGACTACAGCCTAGATCAAGTGAACGAGATGCAGGTTTCTAAGCAGGCTGATTTAATGGTTTTATTCCTACAACAGGAAGATAAGTTTGACCTAGAGACTAAGCTAGCGAATTGGAACTACTACGAGCCGAAAACGCTACACGATTCTTCTCTCAGTCTATCAACTCACTCTGTACTGGCGTCAGATGTTGGTAACCCAGAGTTGTCTTACGACCTGTTCCAACAAGCGGCTTCTATCGACATTGGTCAGAACATGAAGAGCTCGGATCACGGTATCCACGCAGCGTCTATTGGTGGTATGTGGCAGTGTGTTGTATACGGTTTCGGTGGTGTACGCATGCTTGGTGGCGAACTGCGCATTAACCCGAACCTACCTAAACAGTGGGATAGCGTTAACTTCCCAATCTACTGGAAAGGTGAGCGTCTGGAAGTAACAGTAGACGGTGCTCAAGTAAGCATTGTTCGTCCAGAGTTTAACGGCCAGCCACTTAACATCGAAGTTGCGGGTGAGCCACGTGTAATTGAATCAACAGAGGCTACTTTCAATGTGTAAGGCATTTATCTTTGACCTGGATGGCGTAATTACTGATACCGCTGAACTGCACTACCAAGCATGGCAGCATATGGCGAACGAAGAAGGTTACTATTTCGATCGTGAAATCAATGAGCAACTGCGTGGTGTGTCTCGTGAGGCCTCTCTAAAAATCATCCTAGATGGGAAAGAGATCAGCGAAGAGAAGTTTGCAGACCTAATGAAACGTAAGAACGACTACTACGTTGATCTGCTAAACACAATTTCTGCAAAAGACGTACTACCGGGCATCGAGCAGTTCCTACTGGAGCTAAATGCACGTGGCATCAAGGTAGCACTGGCGTCAGCAAGTAAAAATGCGCGTCCTATTCTACACCGCCTTGGCCTTACGCCACTGTTTGATGCAATCGGTGATGGATGGTCAGTACAACGCTCTAAGCCAGCACCAGACGTGTTTATTCACGCGGCAGGCCAAGTAGGTGTAAACGCTGACGAGTGTATTGTGGTTGAAGATGCAGAAGCGGGCGTAGATGCAGCCAAAGAAGCAGGTATGCGCGTAGTGGGGATTGGCCCTAATGAGCGCGTTGGTCATGCAACATGGCGCTTCGAGGATACAGCTGAGATGAAACTTGCTGCAATCCTATAAAGCTAAACGCTGATAAAGCAAGCTTTACACATAATAACAAAGGGGCAGCTTGCCTGCCCCTAATACGCCGAACAAGGCGAAAGAATTATAACGTAGGTAGAACAATGGCACGCTTAGAACTGAAGAACATCAATAAAATTTATCCAGATGGTGCGCACATCATCAAAGACGCCAACCTAGTAATCGAAGACGGTGAATTTACGGTTTTCGTTGGGCCATCAGGTTGTGGTAAATCAACCATGCTACGTATGGTAGCTGGCTTAGAAGATATTTCTTCAGGCGAAATGTGCCTAGATGGTGAGGTTGTTAATAACCTGTCTCCTACGGACCGTGGGATTGGTATGGTTTTCCAATCCTATGCACTCTACCCACATATGACGGTAGAAGAGAACATCGCATTTGGTCTGAAATTGGCGAAAAAGCTCAGTGCAGACGAAATCAAAAAAGCCGTTAAAAATGTTGGTGAAATGCTTGAGCTGACAAATTTGATGAAGCAGAAGCCAAGCCAACTTTCTGGTGGTCAGCGTCAGCGTGTTGCTATTGGTCGTGCGATTGTCCGCAACCCTAAGCTTTTTCTTCTTGATGAGCCGCTGTCGAACCTAGACGCATCATTGCGTGTTCGTATGCGACTTCAATTAGCGGAGTATCATCAAAAGCTGAAATCAACCGTGATTTACGTGACACATGATCAGGTTGAAGCGATGACCCTTGCTGACAAGATCGTTGTACTACGTGATGGTGCGATTGAGCAAGTAGGTTCACCGTTAGATCTTTACTATTTCCCGAACACATTGTTCGTCGCAGGCTTTATTGGTTCTCCAAAAATGAACCTGCTACCAGCCACACTAATTTCTGCTTGTGAAGACAAAGCACACGTTGAAGTGGGTGATTACAAGTTTGAAGCGGAAGTGAATGCTCAAGGAGCAACTCAAGGCGCACTAATGACACTTGGCATCCGCCCTGAAGATATCCACCTAGATGAGCAAGGCGTTGGCGTTATTGTTGAAGGTTTTGAGCGCCTTGGCACTGAATCACTGCTTTACACAACACTGGTGCGTGGCGGTCAAGAAGTCTTAGTGCGCGTTCCAGGTACAGTTCATGTTGAAGTGGGCCAGCGTTTGAACATCCGCATCCCTGCTGAAAAATGCCATCTATTTGATAACAAAGGTAAGGCATACGAGCGTGGCCATACGCTCAATGACCTAATCACGCTGCCGCCTCAAGTGCAGCAAGCAAGTTAATAACGATAAGAATAATAAAAAAGCCCGCGGGTGAGCGGGCTTTCAATTACTGCGTTAGCAACGGTTACAGCCGTTGCTAACGTGGACATTAATGCCTGTTGTAGCAGGTACCAATAATTGCTCCTCACCGGAGCGGCAGTAACATAGTGATAATAAGGTAATAATCATGAAAAAAACAGTAGTGGCTTCCTCTGTATTCTTAGCTTTAGCTTTTTCCAGTGCTCTATTCGCTGAAGAGACGCAACAGGATGATAAAAAGGAAGAAAGATTAGCAGCCACAGTTGAGCAGTTAAAGTCTGAATACTCTAATGCAGAACTACTTACTGCGTTAGATGCCCCTCAGCAAGAGGAAAGTAAATTTCATGGAGTTCTAGGTAGTAATATCGAAGTCGAGCGTATTATTCGAGATGATGGCGTTAATGAAGGTAAAGTGAAATACACTATAGCGCAAGGTAGTTTCCGACACGATGACTTACCTGGTTGGGACTTTGGTTTTTATTCTGGCCGTGAAGAGTTGTTTAATGGCAACCTGAAGCATGCCGACTACAACCGAGGCGTAAACTCAATCCAAGAAATCTATGTTAACCGTAGTTACAACCATGAAAAAGGTAACATTGGTTGGGGTTTAAAGTTAGCCGGTGAGAGTATTGATCAGCGCACGACTCCGGGCGGTAAAGTGTTTGGCTCTTACCAACTGACAGATCGTTTGGGTATGCATGGTTACGCGCTTTACCACGTGGAATACAAGCGTGGCACCGGTGAGTTTCCATACTGGGAAGTTGAGCCGGGCTTTGGCTACAAAATCAATGACAATACGGGCGCGTGGTTGAACTTTCGTTACCAAGAAGGTCAGTGGAATGCAAAAGATGGGTACTCAGAAACTGAGACTGAGTGGATTATCAAACCAGGTATTTGGCATAACTTCGGTAAGCTTTCTGCGTCATTGTGGGGTGAATTTGGTTCATTCGAAAAGAGTGTTGATGCAACAGGCGCTCATGCGTGGACGGAAGATTACTCTAAGCTAGGTGTGTCTGCCAACTACCCACTTTCAAAGAACTGGCGCATGTTTGGTGAGGCAAGCTACAAGAAAATTGACTTCGCTAGCGGCCCGCAACGCGATGAGTTCGATGGTTACATTCCACTGTTTATCTTAGGCGCAAACTACAGCTTCTAATTCAAAATTTGTTTCTCTCCTTCAAGCGGAGGAGGGAGCACCACTCTTTTTAGTATTTCTAGTTTCGGGCTGGCTTTGGCGGCAACAGGTCCAATTCGGAGCCTAGGCTTAGGCTCCATTTTTTATTGTCTATTCGAACCTAGACATATTTTTAACAACATCGGTATCGGCTTATGAGCGAACAATATCGCCCTTCACTTCATATGACTCCTGAATCTGGCTGGATGAACGACCCCAACGGATTGGTCTACTTCAGCGGCCAATATCACCAGTTCTATCAATATTATCCCCATGACACAGTATGGGGCCCAATGCACTGGGGACACAAAACCAGTAAAGATCTCATTCACTGGCAAGAGAATAGCCCAGCACTGCTACCTGATGAGTCAGGAATGTGCTTCTCCGGCAGTGCAATTGTCGATTGGCATAATACCTCTGGGTTATTTGAGGACGGCCAGCCGGGTTTACTCACTTTCTATACTTCGTTTATTCAGCCTAAGGTAACACTTGCCGACGGCACGCAGGTTGAAAACCCAATTCAACAACAGTCTTTAGCGTATAGCCAGGATGGCATGACGTGGAAGAAGTATGCTGAAGGTGCACCGATTATCCCAGCTCGTGGCAACCCCGACTTTCGCGATCCGAAAGTAACATGGCATGAAGAGAGCCAAGCTTGGATAATGGTGGTCTCTTGTGGTCAACATATTGAGTTCTATCGCTCAACCGACCTACTAGATTGGCACTTGGTCAGTGAATTTGGTTACCAACATGGCGCGCACAGCAAAGGTCCTTGGGAATGCCCGGATCTGTTTGAGATGCAAATTGAAGGTAACGACGAAACTCGTTGGGTGCTAGTGGTTGGCATAGGTGAAGGCGCACATTGCGGAGGTGCGGGCACGCAGTACTTTATTGGTGATTTTGATGGTAAAACCTTCACCAACCACAATTACCCTGAGACTGTGCTGTGGCTAGATTTTGGTCGAGATTACTACGCGACACAATCGTTCTCTGATGTCCCAAAACAAGATGGTCGTCGCATCGTCAGTACATGGATGAGCAATCATCAATATTCATCAGAACTACCCACAAACGCTTTCCGTAGTTCAATGGCACTACCGCGAGAACTGTTTTTGTTCGAAAGTAAGGCAGGATTGCGAGTAGGCCAGCGTTTTGTAAAAGAGTTAAACACAGCGCTAAGCCTTGATGCGCAAGAGATCTTACCAAATGATGAGCAGGCAGTAAGTATCTACAGCCAACATAAAGCGATGAAGTTCACCGCGGATTGTTCGTTGGATTCAGAGCAAACATTGCACCTGAACGTGTACCAAGATACGCCAGCTTTCTTTGAATTTAAACGCTCGGAAAAGGGCATTGAAGTGCGTTCGGTGCGTCGCGGTCAGTTTGGCAAAGCGCACATTGATAAGCACTTCCCACACGATTACCGAATCGAGTTACCTGTTGATAGCAAATTCCAAGTGGAAGTGTTGATTGATAAAGGCTCGGTCGAGCTTCTGATAAATGGTGGCGAGTTCAGCTTCACTAATCTTGTTTATGCAAAAAATACCGATGCCAACGTAGCACTAAGTGTCGATAGCGGCAGCTTAAATCTAGCCAATGTCCAAGTAGCCAGCCTAATGGGAGAGAAATAATGTTAACCGAACAACAAGCTCACAAGGCTCTACATCAAGTACTTGAATCCGTTGATCTGCCTAAGCTAACTAAGAAAGATGAAAAGGTATTTTTAGAACGCCTTGAGCAATACTTCCCATCACTGACTATAAAGCTACATGCTCTCTATGGTGAACGTTATGACTTCTTCCTTCACTTACAAAAGCTGGTGGTTGTCCTCGCTAAGTCCTTTGCTGGTCGTAAGCGAAAGTGGAAGAACCTAGATGAAAAACGTCTAGTAAACCCTACGTGGTATCGCAGCGAAAAAATGCTTGGTATGGCTGTTTATGTAGACCTGTTTGCGGGCGATCTGAACAAGCTGCAACAAAAGATCCCATACCTAAAATCTCTAGGTATTAACTATCTTCACCTAATGCCATTATACAAAGCACCAGAAGGGGATAGTGATGGTGGATACGCTGTGTCGGACTATCGCAAGGTTGATCCTAAGCTAGGCACAGAGAAAGACTTAGCTCAATTGGCTGAGGCTTTGTCGAGTGAGGGTATTAGTCTAGTACTGGACTTTGTATTCAACCATACGTCATACGAACATCACTGGGCAGAGCAAGCGCGTAAGAGTAACCCAGAGTTTGAAGACTTCTACTACTTTTTTACCGAGCAGCAAGATGTCGACGATTACAACCAAACCTGTCGCGAGATTTTCCCAACGGTACGCCGTGGTAGCTTTACGTATCTTGATGATATCCAAAAGCACGTTTGGACAACATTTAACAGCTTCCAGTGGGATCTGAACTACTCAAACCCAGCAGTATTTAACGCAATTACTGATGAGATGCTATTCCTAGCGAATATTGGTTGTGAGGGTTTGCGCCTTGATGCGCTAGCGTTCATCTGGAAAGAGAAATGGACACAGTGTGAGAGTCTACCAAAAGCGCACGCCCTGATTCAGTGTTTCAATACCTGCCTGCAGATTGCTGCGCCAGCAGTGCTATTTAAATCGGAAGCGATTGTGCACCCTGACGAAGTAGCACAATATATCGACAAGGGTGAATGTCAGCTCTCTTACAACCCGCTAATGATGGCGTTGATGTGGGAAAGTCTAGCAACGCGTAAAACTGAGTTGCTCACGGCATCACTTAAGAAAAGCTTTGAGATCTCTGATGCTTGCTCATGGGTTAACTATATTCGTTGTCACGATGATATCGGTTGGACGTTTGATGATTCGGTTGCCGAACAGTTAGGCATCAATGGTTTCGAACACCGTCGATTCTTGAATCAGTTCTATACTGGTAAATTTGAAGGCTCATTCTCGCAGGGCGTGCCGTTCCAAGAAAACCCAACGACAGGCGATTGCCGTGTGTGTGGTTCATTGGCATCTCTAGCTGGCCTGGAAAAAGCGATTGAAGCCGACGACTCACAAGCAATTGAGTTTGCACTTAAACGTATTCGTTTACTAAATAGTATTAACTTGAGCATTGGTGGTATACCACTTATCTACCAAGGGGATGAGTTAGGAATTTTGAACGACCACTCTTACCTAGAAGACGAGTTCAAACGTGACGACACTCGTTGGGTAAACCGCCCAACAATAACTGCCGAGAGTATTAAGCTTGCTGAGCAAGCTGGCAGTTATCAGCACCGTATTAACCGAGACTTAAAACAAATGGTGGAATTGCGTAAGCAAAATCCAGTGTTTGGTGAAGCGAAAACGGAGATCCTTGAAACTTATCGACCACATTTGTTTGCTTATTACCGTGCTCATGAAAATGGTGAAAAACTGTTGGCTATTTGTAACTTCAGTGAAGTCACCCAACACCTTCCCGCTTCTATTTGTGATGTGTTAGGCGGACGCGATTGTCTTGATGTTTTATCTGACCAACGCTTTAGTGGTCCAACAATTGAAGTACCTGCATACGAGGTGTTGTGGTTAAGCAATATTACTAAGGCTTAGTTTGTTGTGATTTATTACGCTCATTTCGTTTGTAGGCTCTGCTTAGTTATCAACTAGATAGCCAGTTTACGTAATGGTACGGCGAAAACACCTTATAAGAAGCCCCACCAACTCGTGGGGTTTTTTACGTTAATTATCGAGCATAGCGTAAATAAATCTAATAAAAACTCATTTAGAGTAAATATAAATTATTGTAAATTAATGATATTTTCTTTGTCTGTGGCCATTTAATGTACTAAGGTTTTAATGTCGCCTGATATAAGGTCACCTTGAACTTGATTCTTTAGGAGAGCCAAATGAAATATCTCATCGCACTTGCTGTTGCCCTAACTTCTATGTCTGCTGCTGCCGGAGTTCCTAAAAATGCGGAGCCAATTATGGCGTGTTATTTTAATGGAAACCTAATCGGCACCATGACACCGACACAGTGTTTTTCAAAAGGGGGCGCGTTATATCATGTTCAGCGTTCTTCCTCGAGAATATCTTCATAAATTGAGTGTAGTGGAAGACATATCTGAATCCATTTGTACGCCAATTTTAGTTACAGTGTGGACTCTCGGATTAGCCTGTATTCGTCATTACATAATGTGGTGGCGCTGATCTCCTGCCAAGTACCTGCTCCCAGATCTAACAAATTGCGCTGTAACTGTTTGAAAGGTGGTTCACGTTATAATTTTTAGAAAGTGTTGCAAGCATCACCTTTAAAAGTCGTTTTTTATAAGCGGCTTTTTGCTTTCTGGTATTTACCAAAACCTCCTCAAATAATGCCCACTTCTTTGGTTAGAATTGTTTTCTCTCGAGCTGTAGGCTTGGTATTCCCTTATACCTTGAGTAAGATGACCCGAACCCCCTTAGTTTTTATGGAATTATGACTGAGTTATTTGAGCAAAAAAATTTGCAGCCTTTGTACATTCAAGTCGCGGGAGAGTTAAAGCGCGAGATTGATAAAGGCACTTATCCTGCGGGCAGTAAGCTACCGTCTGAAAATCAGCTTGTGGACCTGCTGAAAGTCAGCCGTGTAACGGTGCGTAAAGCATTGCAGCAACTCAATTATGGCGGTTACATCTTCTCAGAGAAAGGAAAGGGCAGCTTTGTTAAATCCAATAAACTGCGTCACGATTTTCTTTCCATGTCTGGTTTGGCTCAAGAAGCGGCGGGCGCAGGGTTAGAGGCAACGAATATTGTTGATGCCTTTGAGGTGTTGCCTGCGGATGAGCTTGTCGCTCAGAAACTCAATATTTCGCTTGGTGAGCCCGTTAACTTTGCTCGTCGTTTACGATTGGTGAACGAACAAGTCGTCTCATTTGAAGAGTTTTATATCCCTCGAGTGCTGTTGCCTAACCTCACAGAAGTAGATCTTAAGGGATCTAAGTTCGAATATTTGAGCCGTCACGGTATTGAGATGATCAAGACGCAACAAAAACTGTTGCCGGCTCTGCCCGACGCCACCGTTCAGCAGTTATTGGATGTTGGGGAGCTTGATCCTATCTTGATCAACCAATCACAAAACTACTATGAAGAGCAGAAGATATACGAATATTCAACGGTTTACTATAAATCTAGCTTGTATGAGTTTGAGATAACCGCACGAGTTTAGAGAATGTCGAATAGCCCACCTTTGTGGTAATGCCGATCAGTTAAA
>NZ_JBFRTN010000089.1:0-20305 GCF_041474095.1 Vibrio sp. 10N.222.54.A3 | reverse complement strand
TTTCCGCTAGAACATAAAACTAAACGGCCCGATGACTATTGCTATTGCCAACTGTGCCTTTACTGGATTTGTGGTAGAGCTTAAGTGCCAATAATGAACCCCACAGCAAAACTTGTCCCCATAGCAATGTCCATTGAGACGCCACTTCTTGCCAAGATGCACCCATCTGATTAAGTGCTAAGAAACCTTGGATAGCCGGTGTGCTTGGGAATAGCTGTGATAACAGAACTAACCATTCAGGCATCATTTCAACTGGCCAGATAAAACCTGAAGAGAAGATCAGTGGCATTGAACTGATTAACACTACAACCGTGACGAGTTCTCTTCGTGGTACTAACTCACCAATAAAAATCCCGATCAAACAGCTGGCCAGTAAGAAGGGCAGAAGTAAGGTTAAGATCTGTGTTGTTGAGGTGAGCTGGTTTATCCCATACATCGAAAAGCTAGCGCCGAAATAGTACATCGACAACAAGTAATAAATGCCGACTAAGGTACAACAGCGAGCAAGCATCAGTTTCGCTGGAGAGGTCTTACTCCAGTAGCCAAATGTCGATTGAGCGTTTTGGGTTGCACCCACTAAACCAGAAGCCATGGCTAAGGTTTGTTGCAGGATTAACACAAAGACGGCTGGAACTACGTAATCGATGTATCCCATGCGACTATTAAACGTTGGTTTCAGGTTTAAGCTGAATGCACTGTAGCCTTTGGCTGCCGATTCTAAAGGCACACCTTCGACTAACAAATGGCTGACCTTAACTTGCGCAGCTAACGTACCACCGGCCTTGGCAAGCCCTTCAACAATGGTTCCGTAGACCAAGAAGTAAGAAGCATCACCAGCGTAAGAAAGCGTCGGGCTCTTACCGAGCAACAAGTCTTTATAGAAATCTTCTGGAATGACGAGGAAGCCGCCAATCTCTTGGTTAAGTACGGCTTGTTTTGCATCGGCGATGGTGGAGTCTCGACGAACCAATTCGATTTGAGAGGTGGCATCCACCATACGCTCTAATTGATAGCTGCTTTGACTCTTATCCAAGTTCACAACCGAAGCTTTCAGTTGTTGAGGAACTTGGTTCGCGTAAGGCAATGGATACAAGAAGGAATAGAAGACCACACCACCAAATACCGTAAGAAGCACGACAGGGTTGCGCAATACCGCTAAGAGTTCTTGCTTGAGCAGTTGAGTAAAGCTCATCGTTTTACTCCTTGTTGTGCTGATGCTTCTGGCTGTGTTGACGGCGTTGTTTTTGCAGATATAGCTGCTTTTGTAGATGGATCTGCTTGTGCAGTTAGAGTTGATTGCGCCAAGTGTTTCTTAATTAGCAACATTACCACGAAAGCAGGAACTGCATACCACAACATAGAAGAGAGGCTGATCAAAGACTGTGCTGCGCTCACACCATAACTAGACTGCGCCGTTTGTACTTCGATGTAATGACTCACGGGCAATAAGCTTCTCCAAATTTGAGCAGCTGTATTCATGTCTGTTACTGGAAAGGTAATACCCATGAACGCAAAGCTTGGTGCCGTAAATGCGCCAGCGAAACTCATCGCCCTTGCTGGATCAAGTGTTAAGAAGAAAAACAAACAACCCATAATGATACAACTGATCACGGTTAGCAGTTGGGCAATAGTCAATGCCACAAAGCTGCCGTTAAATGGCCAGTCTAAGAGCACATAGAACCAAAAACTAAACGCGATACCAAACATCAAAAACAAGACAAGGTAGGGCGTTAATGTTGATGCGAGTGACTTCATAGGGGCGTTGGATAACCAAGCGTGAAGCCCACGAGCTCTAACGTTCGCCGTCAAAACCAATATCGTGCCCACCACAATCATGATCTGCCACAGTGCAGGAATAACCGCAGACACCAAGAACTGTGCATAACTGGTGTTCTTGTTGAACAGCGGCGTGATCTGGCTTTGTACCGTTACTGCTTGGCCTAATGCGGATTGCACCGTGGTATCACCGTGTGACAGCTGTTTCACGACTTCAAGTTGCGCGTTAAAAGTCCCTTGAGCCTGCAGCAAGGCAGAGTTCACCAGCTTACCGATTAAGATAAATTGGCTGTTATAGAATACAGACACTTGCGGATTCAAGCCGAGCAGAAGGTCTCGGTCGAAGTGCCTTGGTATCACAACATAACCATAGATATCACGTTCGATCATCGCTTTCGCCGCATCACTCGCAGAGCTGTATTTCTGAGTGACTTGCAGCGTTGGTGACGCATCAACAAGGCGTGTGAACTGTTGCGAGATTTGACTGTGCTCAAGGTCGACAACTGCGACCGGTAAGTCACGAGCGATCCCTTGTGAAAAAATCAGCCAGATACTGGCAGCAAGCAGCAAAGGAATCCAAGTTAGGCAAGACAACAACCATTTGTCTTTGCGGACAATCGCCCACTGCCGAAGCAAGGTATTCTTCGCTCTATGATGCTCAGTTGATTGCGAGCCTCTAGATTGCGATCCAGTATATTGAGAGTTAGCAGACATAAGTCACCTAAAGCTCAACCACTAGGCTCATGCCCATACGCAGTGTTTCGCTCGTATCGACAGGGTGTGCTTCTACTTCAAAAGTACGTAAATCGAAGCCTTGTGCTGCGTCTGTTGAGCGCCAAGTTGCGAAATCACCCATTACGGCGATGTGAGTTACTTGGAAAGTTAATGATTTATCCAGAGCCGGTAGGTACGCCTCAAACTGGCTGCCTTTCTCGAAATGCTTAAGCATGTCTTCACGAACATTGAGCACAGCCCAAGCATCCTTGGTGTCGATAACAGTCACAACAGGGAAGCCTTGTGGTGCAAGTTCTCCACTGCTCAATAGAACCTGAGAGACTTCGCCATTAAACCAGCTGTGGATCTGTGTGTCTTTTGCGTAAGCTTCAACTTCCGCTACCGCACCCGCTGCCATTAACGCTTTTTGAGCGGCGGCCACTTTGGTTTCGTCACGCGCACCTTCTTGCGCTAATTGATACATTTGGAATGCAGCGCTTTCGGTGTACTTCGCCGCTTGCCACTGTGTTTTGGCTTCATCACGCTTCTGCTCGGCAACCACACCATCGTTGTAAAGGTTGTTTACACGTTGGTAGGTTTTGTCCATCAGATCGGCAGCTGCTTTGGCTTTCAACCATTGGTCTTTAGCCGCTTGGATCTGTTGAGTACGCGCGCCATTCTCTGCTTCTTGTGCTAATGCACCAGCGGCTTTCTGACCAGCTTTTGCTTGCTCTAGCTTCGCATCAATCTCAGGGCTTAGTAGAGAGAAGATCAATTCGCCTTTTTCAACCGAATCGCCTTTGCGCACGAATATTTCATCAATTCTGCCAGGTACTTTCGATGAGATGCTGTATTGCTGCACATCGATTTGACCTTGAAGCTTAACCGGCTGAGGTTGATAAGCTTGATAGAAACTGTATCCGACCCAGCCAATAACGCCGATACCAACTAAAGATAGAAGAAGGGGCTTAATAGGTTTCATGAATTATCCTTTTGACTGGCTAACGGTGTCTGTTTTTGAGTCGAAATCAGACGGAACAGAGGAGGTTAAGTAACTGGAGTAAGCATTCATTTCGCTGGTTAGCGCTAACAGCTTGTTGAGAGAGATTAGGTATTTGAAGCGAGCAGCAGATTGCTGGGTTTTAATGCTCGCAAGATAAAGCTCGGCATCAACCACTTCTAATGAGTTAGATAACCCTTGTGTGAAGGCTTTTTTACGAAGTAATAGGTTTTCCTGAGCTAAAGACAAGCTCGAGTTTAGGCCTTGAACCTCTTCAATGGCTTGGTTTGCTTCAAGGTAAGTCTTTTGTACCAACACGGTTAAGTCTTGCTTAGCTTGTGACTTAAGGAATTGAACCTGTGATACGGCACTGTGAGCCGCAGCGACTTTGTCGGAACGGCCAGAGGTATCAAGCAGTGGCACATTCACACCAATGCCAACCAACCAATCGGGTTTCATTTCACTGGCTAGAGAGTCATCTTCATACAGGCTGTAATCACCATAAAGGTAAACCTCTGGGTAGTATTTACCTTTCTCGGCTTTAATTAAGCTGCTTGCTTGTTTCTCTTTTGCATCAAGAATCTTAAGGCCGGGGTAGGTCATGAGTGTCTGGTCAATGAACACGTCCATATGAGGCAGGTTCTTATTGATAAACAGTTGTTCAGAGGGTTCTACACTTTCATTTTGACCAAGGATTTGGGTCAACGCCAATTGCGCAATTTTAAGATCGTTCTGAGCTTTCGTGCGCTCTACAATCGCTTTATCTAAAGAAGCATCGGCTTGTAGGCGTTCTACTCGGGCGATTTGTCCTTGCTGTTCAAGCTTGATGGCGAAATCACGATGCTGAGTTAAGCCTGCTTCAACGGCTTGACGCGTTCTCACGACATCTTCCGCTAAGATCACCGAGAAGTAATACTTACTTAAGTCTTCGTAGCGAGCTTGTTTCTCCATCAACAGTTGGCTTTGCGCTTCTTCGCTTTTACCTTCAGCGGCATTTTGCGCAGCGGTTATTCGACCACCAGTGAAGATAGGCCACACAGCACGAATGGAAGAGCTAAAGATGTCTTGTTCGGCAATGGTAGAGGTGATGCCACCTAACTGAGCTAAGAAGGGAGCAAATGCTGGATTTACGCCGCTTAAGCTGTCACCGAACTGTTCACCATTAATCGTCACATCACTATCAAGGTGCGTGTAGTTAGCCCCTAAGGTAATAGAAGGTAGATTAAGGCTACTTGTTGAGTTCTGAAGGTGTTGATAACGTTCAACGTTGGCTTGTTGAGCCGCAAGTGAGTTGTTGTTTTCTTGCAATATTTGCCACGCTTCAGAAAAAGTGAGCGGAGCTGCATAGCCTGGCGAAGCCATAGTGCCGAGAAGCATACTGGCGATCGCAAGGTATCGGAATTTTGGTTTGGTCATCTGCATTAAATACCAATTAGAGTATTAACTCTAATGTTAACAGGGCGATAGTCATTTGTCTTGAATAGATTGTCTCATATGAATAGAAATTTTCATAACTCGTTAATCAAGTGTAAATATGATTGAGTGACGTGAATATCAAAGATAAATGAAACTTAAAAAGCACGCATAAGCGTGCTCTTTAAGTTCAGTATAGAAGTGTTTTTACAAAATGAAGTGGCTTATTTAAAGCTAGGACAATGGTGATCGGCGCGCCATACCAATTGTCTTGAACCTTGCATTGTTTGTAATAAATCTCTCCCTGACATTTGCGGGAATGCTAACAATACCTTGAGATCGAGTGGGGAGGTGCCATCTTTCTCATAGGCTCTTACGTGAGTAAAAGTCGATTGTAAGTGTTTGAACAGCATAGTCTTAGTAAGACAAATTCCAAAGTTATCGCGTTTCATTGCCTTGTTTCCTTTTCAACAATGTTTATACGTTATGTTTGTTATCCTGTTTCTATTGGACGTTGCCACTGATCGATACTTCCTGCTCATCAATGTTTTATTATTGGGTGATGCTTTTATCAGTCACCTCTTCGTTGTCTGGCTAGCCGAGTTTGAAATAGCGATGGATGAATAGGGGAGAATACTTAATCCGTTTGTTCATCATTCGTAACGGCGAGCGTGCAACTTTTAGTTATAGATACGTCCAGCGAGTGAAGGGTTGTTGCTATTTTGTTAATCGAAGTTTCGATTCAAAGCGCGGTCTGAAAATCATGACCTATGGCTTAGCAACAATAAACTTCTTCATATGCAACCATTATAATTGTATTTATTTTGAACAACCTAAAAAACACCTAAAAGCTTAGTGATCTAGCTCAATATTTATTCGTTTATTTTGGTTTTTAAGCTAATCAGTCCTAAAAATGAACGATTAATCGAGATGAACAACGTAAAGGATTATCAATTAACAATCTACTCAATTATTTAGTTGAGTAGCAGTCACAAATTCACGCCCCTAGAAAGGTCATGCGATTAACTTGGTGTTAACATTGATCGTCTAACACTAGGGACGGTGGAATATGAAATGGAGCAGTATCAGTTTCCGTAAAAGGTTACTGATTATCATGACGGTCACTGGCCTCGTTGAACTTTTGATTCTTGCAGCGGCTGGTTTTTACTACATCAAACAATCTCAAGAACAAGAGATGGGTTTGAAAGCGTTAGGTGTTGCTGAATTTCTATCTGAATCGCCGCTTGTCACCAGCATTATTCAAGAAAATGGAACGTTGGACCCTAATGGCGTTCCCTACGTTTTGTCTGAAGAAACCCAAGTTAAATTTCGTAACCTTACTCAGCTCATTGGCGCGGCGTTTATCGTTGTTGGAGATGATAAAGGTATCCGCCTGATTCACCCTTATGATGACAGGCTCGGTAAACCCATGCGTGGTGGCGATAACCAAAAAGCATTGGTATTGGGCGAGTCTTATGTGTCGACAGCCAAAGGATCGCTGGGTTTTTCAGTTCGTGGTAAATCCGCGGTAAAAGACACCCAAGGTACCGTTATTGGTGTGGTGTCAGTTGGTTACTTATTGGATTCGTTGCAAGATCGAATCGAACCTTACTTAGCCTTTTTGATTGTGATGGCGTTGCTGGTGGTTGCGGTCAACGCTTTGATTTCGAGTTATGTATCTCGCCGTTTTCAACGCGCTATTTTGGGCTTTGAGCCTGAAGAGATAGGCCGGTTGTATGTTGAGCTAGATGTAACCATGAGTACCGTGAAAGAGGGCATTCTGAGCATCGATAAGCACGGCATTTTACGTTCAATTAATAAGAGTGCCTGCGATATTTTATCGATAGACAGGGATAAAGCACTCAATCAACAGCGCCTTTCTGATGTATTGCCAGGCAGTGATTTAGAACAACTGCTATCAACCGGCGACACCGACCACGATGTTGAGTTGTATTTAAACAATAAGCGAATCATTGCTAACCGAAGCCCGATTATAGTGGCAGGTGAGGTGGTCGGGGCGGTATCGAGTTTCCGATTACGAGATGAAATCAACGATTTAACAGACCAGCTCTCACAAACCAAAGAATATGCTGATCTACTGCGTTCACAAACCCACGAGCATCAAAACAAGCTTAACACTATTAGTGGCTTGATTCAGATGGGCGAGTTGGATTCAGTACAGCAGTTGATTGGCCAAGAAACGGCGCACTATCAAAGCTTGATCGAGTTCTTGCGTGAAACCGTTAAAGACCCGCTCATCGCAGGTATGCTCCTTGGGAAAACGGAACGCGCGCGAGAAATTGGTTTAGAGCTTAAAGTTGAAGAAGGCTCAAGGCTTGAAGCTCTGCCTAGCTGGTTAAACGCGGATGACGTTGTCACAATTCTTGGCAACCTGATTGATAACGCCTTTGACGCTACCATGACGGCGATTAAGCAAGAGGGTCAAATTGCGCCAGCGCGTCGGGTTATTGAAGTTTCAATCAGTGATTTTGGTAATGAAATTATCGTAGAAGTAGAAGACAAAGGGTGCGGTTTGCCGAAAGAGTTGGCGACCAAAGCACTCACCGAAAAAGGCGTATCGAGCAAAGCGAAGCAAAATCGTGGTGTGGGTTTGTATCTGATAAAGCAGCTGGCAGACCGATATCAAGGGCAGCTTGAAATGGTCGACAACCAAGATTTTGGCACGCGAATGACGGTTTATTTGCCAAAAGAAGAACAATAATAATTAAGCACGAAGCGATCTTGTGAAGATCATCGTGACGGAAAAAACATGGTTAAAGGAAGAACATAAATGAACGCAATCACGAGAGTCATGGTCATTGAAGATGATATTGCGATTGCAGAGCTACACCATCGTTATTTAGAACAGATGGGTGGCTTTGACGTGGTCGGCATTGCCACTACACAGTCTGAAGCGCTGATGCAACTGGACATCTTAAAACCGAATTTGGTGTTATTGGATGTGTATCTGCCGGACGGGTGTGGGCTCGATATTCTTAATCACGTAAGAGGGAGCAATCAAGGCTGCGACGTTATCTTGATTACTGCTGCTCGGGATGTCGATACGCTGCAGCAAGCAATGCGTGGTGGGGTGGTCGATTATCTATTGAAACCAGTAATGTTCCCTCGTTTGGAAGCGGCACTGAAAAAGTATCAATCTCAACAGCAAGAGTTTGAAAGTGTGTCGGATTTGAATCAAGGTTTGGTTGATAAGATGTTGCAAGCCAATGCCAAAGCGGACTCTGGAAAAGTATCCACCTTACCCAAAGGCATTGATGGCGTAACGTTGGATAAGATCAGAGCCATTTTTCAGCAAGCTGATGCCGTTAATATTACCGCCGATGAAGCCGGAGAACGAATTGGTGCTAGCCGAACCACCGCCAGACGCTATTTAGAATTTTTGATTACCACTGGTGAGTTAGTCGCAGACTTAAATTACGGTACTGTAGGTCGCCCGGAGCGCTGCTACAACAAAGCGCAAAGATAAACACGACACCATCAAAATAAATATAAAGCCAGTTGAATAAGCTGGTTTTACCTTTTTCTCCCTTTCCTATTGCTCACTCCACCGACCAGATACCGTTCTTTCTTGACTACACTGTTTGAGAATGCCGATTTGCTTCACCCGTGGGTTAAATGAACGGAACTATCGATTAGAATTTGTTCGAAATGAGTCAATATTTAATCGATTGCTTTCACAGTGGTTGATGTAAATCAAATAGTCATAGACAATACTGTCCCGAATAGAGGTGATAGCTTTCACCCTCGTTTACCAAACGCATTCTCAAATTTAATAGGCGCTTACTATTGATGTAATAGTTAAGACCTATTATCTATTTTCGTATGTCGCTGATACCTTTGGCGAATACTAAAAACCTTGTTTTTATAGGAAAGATGATGGTAATACCTGAAAACAGCAGCATCGTTATTTTTGGTGCGTCGGGAGATCTAACTTACCGCAAGTTAATTCCTGCTCTATACCACCTGTATGCTAGCAATCAACTACCAGAATCCTTTGCGATTCTTGGAGTGAGCCGTACTGAGTACAGCGATGAGTCTTACCGTGAGAAGCTGAAGAAGTCTCTTCAGGAAATGGAAAAAACTGAACCAGAGACGCTGAATGCATTTATTGAACATCTGCATTACCAAGCGATCAATACTTCAGATGTAGACGACTATGCTCGTTTAGCACAACGTCTAGACAAGCTTGAGCAAGACTACCAATTCGAAAACCATAACACATTGTTCTACTTGGCAACCCCGCCAAGCCTATACGGTGTGATTCCAGCAAACCTTGCTGCGCATGGCCTTAACGATGAATCGAACGGCTGGCGTCGTCTGATCATCGAAAAACCATTTGGTTACGACTTAGCATCAGCTCAAGCGTTGGATGAAGAGATCCATCATCACTTCCAAGAACACCAGATCTACCGTATCGACCATTACCTTGGTAAAGAGACGGTTCAAAACCTTCTAGTGCTTCGTTTCTCAAACGCGATGTTTGAACCACTGTGGAACCGTAACTTCATTGAATACGTTGAAATCACAGGTGCTGAGTTCCTTGGCGTTGAAGAGCGTGGCGGATACTACGACGGTTCTGGCGCAGTTCGCGACATGTTCCAAAACCACCTGCTGCAAGTGCTAGCGATGGTAGGTATGGAGCCGCCTGCACAAATTAACGCTGATTCTATTCGTGATGAAGTGGTTAAAGTGCTTCAGTGTCTGAAACCATTAGAAGAAGATGATCTGCGTAAAGACTTAGTATTAGGTCAGTACACAGCATCAGATGTTCGTGGTCAGCACCTACTAGGTTACCGTGAAGAGCATGGTGTAGCGGATGATTCTCGTACCGAGACTTACATCGGCTTGAAAGCTCACATCAATAACTGGCGTTGGAATGGTGTTCCTTTCTACGTACGTACAGGTAAACGCTTACCAACACGTGTGACTGAAATCGTGATTCACTTTAAGAACACGCCACACCCAGTATTTGGTCAAGATGCACCAGAGAACAAGCTGATTATCCGCATCCAACCGGATGAAGGTATTCAGATGAGCTTTGGTTTGAAAGAGCCAGGCGCAGGCTTCAAAGCAAAAGAAGTGAAAATGAACTTCTCTTACTCTGACTTGCCTGAAACTCAGATGCTGACGGCTTATGAGCGTCTTCTTCTTGATGCACTGAACGGTGATGCGACTCTGTTTGCACGTACCGATGCGGTAGAAGCATGTTGGAAGTACGTTCAACCAATCTTAGACTTCAAGCAAGATCCTCAAGCACTGTTTGGCTATGCTTGTGGTACTTGGGGCCCACAGGAAGCAGATGAACTTCTGCAACGTGATGGCCGCGCATGGCGTTTCCCATGCAAAAACTTAACAGACACGGATTACTGCGAACTATGATCAATCACAAGATCTTTGCAACGCCTGAACTGGTTGTTGAAAACCTAGCAAATGAAATGAAAGCATACAGCGAGCAGGGCAAACCTGTTCACATTTCACTGTCTGGTGGCAGCACGCCAAAAATGCTTTTCAAACTTTTAGCACAGGCGCCATACGCGGAAGGTATTCAATGGAATAACCTTCACTTCTGGTGGGGCGACGAACGTTGCGTTGTACCAGACGACGCTGAAAGCAATTTCGGTGAAGCAAACGCGCTCTTATTTTCAAAACTAAAAGAGTTTACTCAAGTAAACCTTCCTGCTGAAAACATCCACCGCATCCGTGGTGAAGATGAACCAAAAGCAGAAGCAGAGCGTTTCGCAAAAGAGATGGCAGACGTAATCCCAACAGAAAACGGCACGCCTGTATTCGATTGGATTCTGCTTGGTGTTGGCGCAGACGGCCACACAGCTTCACTATTCCCAGGTGCAACCAACTACCAAGATGAGAACCTATCTGTATTAGCTTCTCACCCTGAGTCTGGTCAAATCCGTGTTTCTAAAACAGCGAAAGTTTTAGAAGCAGCAAAACGAATCAGCTACCTAGTACTGGGTGCAGGTAAAGTTGAGATCGTTAAAGAAATTCATACAACTCCTGCTTCAGAACTGCCTTACCCGGCAGCGAAAATCCAGTCTAAAACTGGCGAGACAGAGTGGTTCCTAGATTCAAATGCAGCAAGTGCTATCGCATAAGTGCGAATAGCCGCAAGGAGATATAAATAATGAAAGGTGATATCGGTGTAATTGGCCTAGCAGTAATGGGTCAGAACCTTATCCTAAACATGAACGACCACGGCTTCAAAGTTGTGGCTCATAACCGTACTGCTGCTAAAGTAGACGAGTTCCTAGAAGGCCCAGCTAAAGGTACTAACATTGTTGGTGCTTACTCTCTAGAAGAGCTAGTTGAGAAGCTAGAAGCGCCACGTAAAGTGATGCTTATGGTTCGTGCTGGTGACGTTGTAGACACGTTCATCGAAAACCTAATCCCACTTCTAGACGAAGGCGACATCATCATTGATGGTGGTAACACTAACTACCCAGACACTAACCGTCGTGTAGCGCATTGTCGTGAGAAAGGCATCCACTTCATCGGTACTGGTGTATCTGGTGGTGAAGAAGGTGCTCGTTTCGGTCCTTCAATCATGCCAGGTGGTGCGGCTGAAGCTTGGGAAGCGGTTAAGCCAATCTTCCAAGGTATCTCGGCAAAAACTGACGCTGGTGAGCCTTGCTGTGACTGGGTTGGTAACGACGGTGCTGGTCACTTCGTTAAGATGGTACACAACGGCATCGAATACGGTGACATGCAGCTTATCACTGAAGCATACCAGTTCATGAAAGATGGCCTAGGTATGTCTGCTGACGAGATGCAAGCAGTATTCGCTGACTGGAACAAGACTGAGCTAGACAGCTACCTAGTTGAAATCACTGCTGACATCCTTGGCTACAAAGATGAAGACGGTGAAGCGCTAGTTGAGAAGATCCTAGACACTGCAGGCCAAAAAGGTACGGGTAAGTGGACGGGTATCAACGCACTAGACCTAGGTATCCCACTAACACTGATCTCTGAGTCTGTATTCTCTCGTTGCCTGTCTGCTCTTAAAGACCAACGTGTTGAAGCTGAAGCTTTGTTTGAGAAGACAATCACTCCAGTTGAAGGCGACAAGCAAGAGTGGGTTGATGCACTACGTCAAGCTCTACTGGCTTCTAAGATCATCTCTTACGCTCAAGGTTTCATGCTAATGCGTGAAGCGTCGAACGAAAACGGCTGGGACCTAAACTACGGTAACGTAGCGCTAATGTGGCGTGGTGGTTGTATCATCCGTTCTGCATTCCTAGGCAACATACGTGATGCGTACGAAGCAAACCCAGACATCGCGTTCCTAGGTTCTGACGAGTACTTCAAAAACATCCTACAAGGCAGCCTAGTGGCATGGCGTAAAGTAGCAGCGAAATCTCTAGAGTCTGGTATCCCAATGCCATGTACGATTTCTGCGCTATCTTTCCTAGACGGTTACACAACTGCACGTCTACCAGCGAACCTGCTTCAAGCTCAACGTGACTACTTCGGTGCTCACACTTACGAGCGTACTGACCGTCCACGTGGTGAATTCTTCCACACAAACTGGACTGGTACAGGCGGCGATACTGCTTCTACAACTTACGACGTATAATCGTTAGTTAGAATCAGTTAAGAACCTTGTTGTTCTTATTAGCTGTAAACTAGAAAACAAAAGGATGCCAACTGGCATCCTTTTTTGTTGGTTCTGCAAGAGAGTCACAGACAGCAAATTCAATACAACCCGTTAAGCGAGTGCAGCTTGTGGACTTTGCATATCACTGTATTGCTCTCGTATCGACATGAAGTAATCAAGGTTTTGCTTCAGCGCAGAGACGCACTCTGGATCAAACATCAACCCTGTATGCGCTTCAATGTAGTCCATTACCTTAGATGCTGACCATGCGTGTTTGTAAGCTCGTTTACTCAGTAAGGCATCGAACACATCCGCTAGCGTTACAATTCTTGCCTCCAGTGGAATCGCTTCTCCAACGAGCGCATCTGGCAACCCTGAGCCATCAAACCGTTCATGATGGTGACGTACAATATTCTGGATGAACTGAACTTCTTCGCTACACATTGAGCTGTGGTGGGAAAGGGCAACCACGTCATCAATCATCTCTTCGCCATATATCGTGTGATTGTTCATGATGTTTCTTTCTTCTTCCGAAAAACGCTCAGTACTGAAGAGCACTTTGTCTGGGATTCGGTACTTCCCTATGTCGTGAAACGGGGCATACAAGCGAATGCGGTGAACGAATTGGTGGGTGATCTCATTGTTACTGTGCGAAAGCGTACGTGCGAGCTGTTCGCTGTATTTTCCCATGCGAATCAGATGCTCTTTGGTTTCAGGATCGCGTGCGTGCCCCATGTTTAGGGCGATGGCTAATGAGGACTGAAAATGTCTCTGGCGTTCGAAGAGTTGCACAAACAGGTTCGAAATCGCTTGGGTGAGGTAGGCGATGTCGCTTTGTATTGTCTGCTTAGCAAAAAAGTCAGTGCATGAGGCGTTGATGAAAACGAACCCAAGGTTACTCTCTTGGTAGTGGATTGGAGTGGTATAGCTACTTTGGTGACCAAGCTCGAGTAGATGAGAGATTTGTTTAGTCGGATTCATCAAAGAGAGGTCATCAACAATTCTTGTTTCCAATGATTCAGCCAGACGACTCAACGCAGAGTTGGGTTTGATCTCCTGTTCGATGTAATGATGCTTGGCGTTTTGGCACAGTGAATCCGATACAAAATAATTCGATGCTTTATTTTCACTGCACAGCACCACGGATAGCCGAGATAATATGGGGTAGTGTTCACGAGCTAGCTGGAAGAGATCATCGACTATGGCGACGATGTCTTTGTCTTGGGCCGCTGCTCTACTGAAATGGGAGTAGTCAAACATGTGGCAAGCCAACCTTTAATTATAATTATGCCACTGTTTAATCGGGTTTTTTACCGTTTCGATATTCAATAAAACCATAGCACTGTGTTATTGAAATGTAATACTGCGTACTGAAAAACTTTAATTTCATCACTAAATATATGGTTTTTGCATACGGTTACCGTAGGTTTTGTTAAGTTGAACCAGTTTCATAACGTTTGGGGTGAAGGTTTGTTTGCAGAATGTACTTAGTCTGTATAGCGAGCTAAGGTAGGGTGTTAAGTGACCAATTCGAAATTAATTTCAAAGATAAATAGGATAACGAGTATGCTTTATGCCATCATAAAGGCATAAATAAGGGCAATGGATGTAATGCCCAAGTGATTGAGCTAGAAATGGTCAGTGATGACGGTGTTTTAGAGTAAATTCAAGGCCTTTAGTTGCCTTGAAAAAGGTAATGTTATGACTGAAGAAGAAAGAATCGAACTGCAACAAAATAACCCGCTACACGGCTTAAAGCTTGAAACCATGATCACTGAATTAGTGGATCACTATGGTTGGGAAATTTTAGATGCGGCCATGCGTATGAACTGCTTTAACACTAAGCCTACAGTGGCAAGTGCAGTTAAATACCTGAAGAAAACCGAATGGGCTCGTGAAAAGGTTGAAAACTTCTACCTTTACCGTTTCAAGCGTATGCCTAAAGCATCGGACATTGAGTACCAGATGCCTCCGCGTTCACGTACATTCCGCCATGGACTAGAGCCTCGTGAGCCGATGGAACTAACGGTTGAGTCTATCCATGCCTCTCAAGCTAAAGCTGCGTCTGCATTTAAAGAGCGCCGTGGCGGTAACGGTCGTAATTTCCGTCGTTAACAAGAAGACGTCGCTAGAAAGAACCGTCGCTAAATAAGGCGTCGGCGATTAGCACGGCTAATTAGATAAGCGAAAAACACAAAAGGAGCCTATGAGCTCCTTTTTTAATTCGTTCGATTTAAACCGTAAATGGCTAAGCTTCGCGGTTCTTTCTTTGATTCTTCCAAAGATCGGTGACATAAACGATTGCACTGATAAGTAAGAATAGCGCTGACACAGAAAACAGAGCGGGCATTTTTAGGATCCACGCGAATGTGGCAGCAAGAAAAGCGACAAAGCAAATGAGTCGACTTGATGACATGACATGACCGAGTTTAGTGTTCATAACGCCTCCTAATGAAGTCTCACTTTCGACAGGAGAATTATCCCACCTTTGGCAAAATAAAGGCTAAAAAACAGTCTAAATTGTTATCAAATTTGCTAATTGAAGGACTCGTCTCACACATTTTGGCTTGGCTATTTTATAAGCAATAAAATAGCGGAATCGGTATGAGAAGGGTGTAGTCTCTTTGCTTAATCTTTCCAGTTGCAAGCCTTATTGACCGAACGTCTAATTAGCATAGAAAAAGTAAGCGGTGATCAAAAAGCTCGCGATGATCACTGTGGTTCGAACATAGTGTTGAGGGATGCGGCGAGAGATTTTTGCTGAATAATAACCACCAACCAATGTACCCAATAATACAGCCATGCCAGACGGCCAATCAATCGAACCATTGACGATAAAAAATACGATCGCTGCGAGGGAAGCACACGCGGACACGAGCAGTTTGATGCCATTCATCACGTTGATGTTGGTGTAACCAGCCAGCGCCAAATAGCTCAATGTCACAATGCCCAAACCTGCATTAAAATACCCACCGTAGATACAGACAATCAAAAGTAATAAAGCGGAAAAGAATGCGCCTGCGCTAGTGGCGTGCTTATGTTTTGCTGTAGCTTGTTTAAGCCATTTATTGAGCGTGCCGCCAAACGTGAAAAGCAGAGCAGCATACAGCAACAGCCAAGGGACAGATTGAGTGAACAGAGCTTCTGGTGTGTGCAGCAGTAAAAATGCCCCGATACCACCGCCAATCACACATAAAGCTATAGTCAGTTTTAGCTGCTTAGTTCCAGATTGAATTTCGTGGCGCAGAGCGTAGGCTCCGCTAATGTATCCAGCACACGAAGCAAAGGTATTGGTCGCGTTGGCTGCTATTGGTGGAACGCCAGCAAATAACAAAGCAGGGAAAGTGATGAAGCTGCCGCCACCCGCAATGGAGTTAAGCACACCGCCAACCACCCCTGATAAGAATAGAATCAACCAATCCATAGTTTTAGAATCCAATACGTTAACTAACTGGTTACCTTACTTGAATTTGTTATGAATATCAGCGCCATGTGTGTTGTAAAGATAGGTTTGTGAGTTTGCTACCACCTTAGAGCTGTGGTTTTTTGAAATAGCTGGTACGAAAAAAGGAGCCTGAGGCTCCCTTTATTTCGTTTTGTTTTCTAGGCTAAGCCAAGTTTATACTTCAACAGGCTTTGCTCTAAAGCTCTTGAACAGCTTAACCAGAATAGGACTAGATAGAACCAATACCGCTAAAATAGTGAAGGTCATAGTGATAGGGCGTTCCCAAAGGAAGCTGAGTTCACCATCACTGATCATCAGTGCGCGTCTCAAGTTCTCTTCCATCAAACCACCTAATATGAAGCCTAACAGTAATGGTGCCAATGGGAAGTTGGCTAGCCTTAATGCTATCGCAGCCATCGCTACCAGTAGCATCACAAATACGTCCATCGTGTTGAATGACACCAAGTACACGCCAGTGATTGAGAAGAAGATAATCATTGGCAGTAGAACCGTTCTAGGTACCGCTAGCAGTTTAGAGATATATGGGATCAACGGTAGGTTTAAGATAACCAGCACGATGTTGCCAAAGTACATCGAGATAATCACCGACCAAAATACGTCTGGGTGTTCAACGAACAAGCGAGGACCAGGCTGAATACCGTAGGCAATCAATGCACCAAGCATAATCGCAGTTGTACCAGAGCCCGGAATACCCAGCGTTAGTAGCGGAACGAATGAACCACTTGAAGCGGCGTTGTTTGCTGATTCAGGAGCAACAAGACCACGGATACTGCCTTTACCGAACTCTTTCTGCTTGTCTTTTGGCGCGAGGCTACGCTCCATACCGTAGCTTAGGAATGCCGCAATAGTGGCACCTGCGCCCGGTAGAACACCGGTAAAGAAACCGAGAATAGAAGATCGAATTGAAACTGGTGCCACTTCTTTGAACTCTTCTTTGGTGACCTTCATGCTACCAATATCCGACATCTTTTGGCTTTCTTCCGCGCTGGTGTCTTGCTCTGGTTTTAGAATACCCATCAAGGTTTCACCCAGTGCGAATGTTGCCATCGCTAATAATAGGAAGCTAAAGCCATCCATCAGATCCGTAAGGCCAAAAGTGAACCGTTCAACGCCAACACCTTTGTCGATACCTACAGTTGATAGCATCAAACCAAGAATAGTCATCATCCACGCTTTGATTACCTGACCTGGGCCTGCAAACGCCGCTACAGCGGACAAACCTAATAGCATCAACGCAAAGTAGTCTGAAGACTGGAAGCTCAGTGACACGCTTGCTAGAGCCGGTGCGGCAATCAAAAGCATGATTGCTGAAAGCGTACCGCCTGTGAAAGAAGAGTAAGCCGCGAGAGCAAGTGCTTTACCTGCTTGGCCTTTTTGAGCCATCGGGTAGCCGTCAAACGCGGTTACTACCGTTGAAGAACAACCCGGAGCATTGATTAAGATGGATGACGTCGAGCCACCAAATACAGCGCCGTAGTACACACCAGCCATCAAGATTAGGCCAGAAGAAGGATCTAGGCCGTATGTAATCGGGATCATCAACGCGATTGCTGAAATTGGACCGAGTCCCGGTAGCATTCCAATAAAGGTACCAACAAAACAGCCAACAATTACCATCATGATGTTCATTGGCATCACGGCGGTAGAAAGTCCTTGTAAAATTCCGTCTAACATAATGTTATCCCTACCAAAGAGTGAAGATTAAACCAGGCTCTAGGTAGATATCTAAGCCTTGAGTTAATAAAAGAAAGAACGCGATAACGAAAGGAAACGACGCGCCAAATAAAACAGTTTTGCGGCGCTCACCCAACAGGTAAAAGCCTGCAAGTAAGAAGAAGCTGGTTGCTAAAACAAAGCCAAGATAAGTCAGCCCAACACCGTACAGTGCCATTAACACCAAGAAGCCAATCAGCAGTTTCCAGTTTAGCGGTGTTGTGTCACATGTGACTTTCTTATCCGGTTGTCCTGTTATTAGCAGGATCAACGAAAGGCCAATGCCGATAAACGTCAACAGGGTAGGTAAGGTTCTTGCTGTGAAGGGTTCGTACTCGTCACCGGGGAACAAAGGAATCAGCGTGGTTTGGTAGCCATAGCATAAACATGCAAGCATAAAGAGCATGGCTCCGATGCGATCCTTCGAAAGCAAAGATTCCTTACTCAGAAATTTGGTTGGTAAGTCCGACATATCCAACTCCATTTGGGGTGGTATAAAAAGTAAAAAAGCCGCACATGAGCGAGTTAATGAAGAATGTCTGGGATCACTAACCAAAGGTGAGCGAATTACATGACTTGGTTAAGCCACTTGCCTCTACAACGAATCAGCAAGCTTTAGCAATACACTACGAATAAACAAAGGAGTTTTAGTTAACTCATGTACGGCGAAACAGGAAAGAGTAAGAGGGCACATAAGCCCTCTATGGTTGTTGGTTACTTCAAGAAACCAAGCTCACGCATTAGATCGCCCATCTGTTTTTCTTGGTCTTCTAGGAAGGCGTAAAAATCTTTGTCAGCTTTGTAGTTGTCGATCCAACCGTTACGGTCACGAACCACTTGCCACTCATCGGTTTTGTACATTTTGCCAAGAGCTTCGTTCCACTCGTCGATTTTTGCTTGGCTTGTACCCGGTGCCGCAAAGAAACCACGCCAGTTAGCAAATACTGTCTCGTTGCCGTATTCAGTCAGTGTTGGGATGTTAGGCGCAGCGTCAAGACGCTTTGGAGCCGTCACAGCAAGCACTTTTACTTGGCCAGATTTAGACATCTCTAGTACTTCACCAAGGCCCGTTGAAAGCAGCTGTGTTTCGCCAGAAAGCAGTGCCGCCATCGCTTTACCGCCAGCATCATAGGCAATGTAACGTACTTTCTTCGCATCAAAACCTTCGCCTTTGAACGCTGCCGCTACTACAAGGTGGTCCATGCTGCCACGAGCTGAACCGCCAGCAATCTTCACTTTACGTGGGTTGGTTTCGAACTCTTTAACGACGTCTTCCCAAGTGTCGTACTTAGAATCCGCAGGAGCGACGATTGCGCCGTAATCGGCAATGGTTGCTGCTACCGGAGTTAGGTCACGGAAAGATTGAGGGAAGATACCTGTTAGTGAACGAACAACGATAGGCGTTGAGTTCACCATTAGCGTGTCTTCTTGGCGTTGTGCTGTTTCGATTAGGTGAGCAATCGCTTTACCGCCACCGCCACCAGACAGGTTTTGGAAAGAGACATTTTCTACGATGTCTGATTTCACCAATACATCACCCGTACCACGAGCTGTCATATCCCAACCACCACCAGCGCCGCCAGGGATTAGGAAGTGGATTTTTTCTACGTCAGCAGCAAAAGTGTTGAAAGAAAAGGTTGCTGTGATGATAGAAGCCGCAAGAGTAGGTTTCAGTGCCTTGAACATGGTTCACGTTCCTTATGTAGGGGATCTCTTCAATGGAGAGAAACTTATGTTTTATTTCCAGCTACTAAACAGATGAGTAGGATATTGCTTAGCAGATGAAGCTAATGTTAACGGTGTGTTAATGAAATGTCTGTAATGCGGCGATATTGAGAATAAAGAACATTGGATTAATATTGTTCATAAAGTTCACGGTAACGTGTTTTTGTCCATTTACTGTTGAATGATATCTGGATTCTAAAATCGTAGTTATTGTCTCAGAATGATTGAATTCATTGACAAAGGTTGGATTTAACTAGCGTTTTCTACTCGAGTGCATTGGTTGTTGGTCTATATTGTTAGATGTGACTACGATAACTATTTCTGCAAAAGAGTCAGGTGTATAGAGGTGTTAGATTTTAGATGTGGAATAGAGTTACTATAGTTGATATGCAACTTAAGCGGTATTGATTGCGCTAGGCTGTTAACTTTGGAGTTGGCGATTATTCAAGGATGAAATAATGGCATTAAAAAAAATTTCGTTACGATTTACTGTTGGAGGAATGTTTTTACTCGCGACATTTCTTACCGCTGTTATTGCGGTTTCACTGCAATATTACTTCAGTAAAAAAATGGCGACTGAGAATACCCTATCAAAGTTGACGATGGTGTCCCAAGAGCTGAGTAACTATATCGGCGCGGTTGATTCTGACGCAGCCAATACGGCGCGTTTACTTTCTTCAGTGAAACGTTCTATAAGTAACAAAATATCGAAAGAAGAGTCGCGTAGTATTCTTTCAGAAGCAATTAAAGATAACCCTCTCTTTTATAGTATTTACATTGGCTCATCTAATGAAAACTTCTTCCAAATTATTAATCTAGAATCTGCCCCTGTCGTTAGAGAAAAAATCGGTGCACAACAAAAAGACCG
>NZ_JBFRTN010000088.1:0-1373 GCF_041474095.1 Vibrio sp. 10N.222.54.A3 | reverse complement strand
ATCCTTCAGAGCTGTCAAAATCCAAGTGTATTTAATGCACTTGGATTTTTTTATGGATGTTTCTCAAGCTCTAAACATAATTAATGATTGGAAACCTAGCAGCGTTGAGACTTTGTCTGACTTGCTTCCAATTGAACTCATCGACGAAGCCTATTCTCTTACTGATACTGTCACGATGAGAAAGAGGAAATTAACTTTAGAATCCATGGTGTGGCTGCTTGTTGGAATGGCTATCTATAACAGTAAATCCATGAAAGATTTAGTGAACCAACTTGATATTGTCGACCGTACAGGTAAAGCTTTTGTCGCACCGAGTGCGTTAACTCAACGTCGAAAGACGTTGGGTGAAGACGCAATTAAAGCGGTCTTTGAGCGAATGACTACGTCATGGTTAAACAGTGCAAAGTTACCCCAATGGAATGGATTAACGCTGCTTGGCGTCGATGGCGTTGTTTGGCGAACGCCCGATAACCCGCAAAATGAAAAGGCATTTTCTCGACAAAAAGGGACGCAATATCCGCAAGTGAGAATGGTCTGCCAAATGGAACTAAGCAGTCACATTATTACGGCCAGTGCATTTGATAATTACAATACAAACGAAATGATATTAGCTGAAAAACTGATAGAAACAACACCAAACCATAGCGTAACAATGTTCGATAAGGGGTTCTATTCTTTAGGTTTATTACATAAATGGCAAGACTCTGGCTCAGAGCGCCATTGGCTTATCCCCCTCAAGAAAAATACACAATATGACATTGTTCAATCTTTAGGGCGAAATGACAAACTTGTTCAATTACACAGTAATCCAAGAGCTAGAAAGCTATGGCCTGATTTACCAAAGTCGATAACCGCTCGACTTGTCACTCGTAAAATTAAAGGAAAAGACTACCAAGTATTAACCTCCATGACGGACTCCCTGCGTTACCCATCAAAAGATATTGCAGGCCTTTATGAGCATCGTTGGGAAATAGAGCTGGGCTACCGAGAGCAAAAACAATACATGCTTGGAAACCGTCTTACGCTGCGAAGTCGTTTACCAGAGCTGGTCAAGCAGGAGTTATGGGGCATCTTGCTTACTTACAATTTAATCCGATATCAGATGGTCGAGCTCTGCTTCAATTTAAAGGGAAATTACCTTCCTTATCAACTGAGTTTTAACGGCACGTTAGCTCATGTATCAGCGTTACTTGTAGGCTTACCTTATTCAACACCAGGCGCAATACCTCGTCAGCTAAAGGGGTTCCACAACATGGCTGAAAGCTTAATACTTGAAGGGCGAAGGGAAAGGACATTCCCTAGAAGAGTTAAACCCAGACCACAACGGTATGCTAAGAACAAAAATGCCGTTCACTCTTAAGTGAACGGCATTA
>NZ_JBFRTN010000087.1:38254-41949 GCF_041474095.1 Vibrio sp. 10N.222.54.A3 | reverse complement strand
ATATTGCTTACAGCTATTAAAGCTATAATTATAATAATTTTATTTGTCTTGCTTTCAGTTTTATTGACTCTATGAGTCCAATCGACACATTTGGTTCACATTGGCTATACGATAACGGAACCCCAATCAGTTCACACTTACTCTAAGTGCGGCACTGATCGCAAAAGGCGTCATAGTCATCGCACCCATTAACATTGCCCCAAGCACCGCCAATTGACCGTTGTATGCAACGCCCAAAGCCGCAGCGTCAATTGCTGACGTCGCGAAGATTAAAATGGGGATGTAAAGCGGCAAGATTAACAGGCTTAACAGGACTCCGCCCTTCTGCAACCCAACGGTTAACGCAACACCAATCGCACCAATAAAACTCAATGCGGGTGTTCCTACCAGCAAGGTCAACACAACTGAGAGCCATGTATCAAAATCTAAAGACAACAAAACAGCCAATAATGGGCTGATTAAAATCAATGGTAACCCGGTCAACAACCAGTGTGCTATGACTTTGGACAATACTACCAACTGCAACGGGATTGGCATCAGCATCATCTGTTCAAGGGCGCCATCTTGAAAATCATCACGGAAAAGACGCTCTAAAGAGAGCAATGCAGAGAGCAAAGCGGCCACCCAAACAATACCCGCAGCAATACGCGCAAGTAGGTTTGGCTCTGGGCCAATACTCAAAGGGAAAAGCGTGATAACAATGATGAAGAACCACAAAGGGTTAAAGATATCCGCTTGACGTCGAAACGCGATAAGCAGTTCGCGTCGGATAATCGTGGTCATTGAAGAGATCATATTACTCACCCAACTTTATTTTTCTTAGTTTCGGGCTATCAGCAAACATATCTTGGTGTGTGGTTAACAACACAATGCCACCGTTGTCTGCATGCTGAGAAAAAAGAGATTCGAGAACTTTCACGCCCTGCTTATCAATGGCAGTCAGCGGCTCATCAAGAATCCACAACATTTGCTTGCTCAACCAAAGGCGAGCCAACGCAACTCGGCGTTGTTGGCCTGCTGAAAGTTGCCCCGCAGGTACGTCTTCTCTGCCCGCAAGCCCGACTTGAGCCAGCGCGTGATAAAGCTCTTCTTTGCTGGTACTGCCACTGTGAATCGACTGATAAAAGCTCAGATTCTCATAAGCACTAAGCTCGCGCTTTACGCCTGTTTGGTGACCAAGAAAAAGTAAATTTTGATGATAAACATCTCGACTCGATTCAATAGACTCACCGTCCCAAGAGATAGTGCCGTCATCGCGATCGCCTAAGCCAGTAATAATCCTAAGGAGTGTCGTTTTCCCGGTACCGTTACGACCTTCAACTTGAACCAGCTCACCTGGTTTCAATTGAAAAGACAACGATTCAAACAGAATCCTGTCGTCACGAATAGCAGTTAAATTTGAGACTTCTAGCATAGGTAAATTTAGTCGAGTAATGAGAGCGCTATAGTAGCACACCAACATGGTGACAAAACAGGACTAGGCGTTTTCGATAGAACAAAGTCGGTAAGAAACTGTTACCACCTCATCACAATTTACACATTTTCATCAACAAACAAGATATTGTCGTAGATACAAGCACTTATAAACATCGTTCTATATAGATCGGACAGGCATAAAAAAAGAAGCCGAAGCTTCTTTTAAGAGGGATACGTAATAAACATCAATTGCTCAATACGAATTAAGCGCTCAATTTAACGACGTCGAGGCGGGTCTCTGCGATCGCGAGAGGCATCGGGTTGCTGATCGTACGATGAAGGGTCGCTTCGTAATGAAGGAATTTTCTCTTTACCAGCAAGCTTGTTCTGCAGAGACATCATCAGCTCAGCTTCTGCTTTGGGTAATTCACATTCTTCAATTAACTCGTTAATCCCAGCGCCAAGCTGAACCATTTTCGTTGCACGTGTGTACAAACGTCCATCGGTATCCGCATGTTCCAGCTCAACAATACGTTCATTCAAATGTTTGATAAGATCTTGTTGTTCAGTCACTTTCTGGCCAAGGCCAACCACAACAGAGCGAACCTCAAGTAATTGCTTACTCGATTTTTGAAGCTCTTTGTCCAAGTTACGAACTTGCAGGCGTGACTGATCGAGCTGCTTTTGAATCGCACGTTTTACTTTGCTAATCAAAATCAGGATAAATAACGTAAAAACCCCAACGCCTGATATCAGAGCGACAGGGCTTAAAGGAAGCGCTTCAAACATTACAGGTGAGCCATCTCATCCCATTCGTCTTCGCTTAGTAGTTTGTTTAGATCTACTAAGATAAGTAGCTTGCCATCTCGGTTACTTACACCTTGGATGAACTTAGCACTTTCATCAGTACCAACACTTGGCGTTGTGTCGATTTCAGAAGAACGCAGGTAAACCACTTCAGCAACGCTATCTACTAGAATGCCAATTACTTGACGCTCAGATTCAATAACGATGATACGAGTGTTGTCTGTGATTTCACCTTGCATCAAACCAAAGCGAGAACGAGTGTCGATAACAGTAACAACGTTACCACGTAGGTTAATAATACCTAGAACGTAATCTGGAGCACCCGGTACTGGAGCAATTTCGCTGTAACGTAGTACTTCACGTACTTGCATTACGTTGATGCCGTAAGTTTCTTCTTCTAGCTGGAAAGTCACCCATTGAAGTACTTCATCATTCGTTTGCTCTTTTCTTACTTCAACTTCACTCATATGAGACATAGATAATCCTCTTGCCGTCGTTACCGACCACTATTATTAACTTGATGCTTATTGTTAGCCCAATGCTTATTACTAGCTTAATGCTTTTACATCTAGCCCTGCGTTTAGCATGGCGATTAATGCTTCAACATGAATCAAAGCACACATTTTTTCTTTTACCATACCAGCGAGCCATGGGCGTTTCCCTGCCATTTCTCGCCAACGTACTTTGTCTGTATTAAGTAGCTCGGTGCCTTTGAGCTCTGTGCCCGCCAGGCCCCACAAGCTCTCTCCAAGCATCACTATATATTGATAGTTTTCTTTGTATTCGTCACCTGATAGTTTCTCAGACATCACCCATTTTGCGGTGTCGACCACATCTAGCTGACTATCACGGTTGGTTTGTAAACCCAAATACCAAGCTGGCTTACCAATGATATGACTTAACTCTTCAAGGCGATGGATGCCGCCAAGCTCATCAAGTGGCACCGCAAAGGTCACGCCGTTTACATCAAAATACAAGACTTGAAAGTCTTCTTTGCGAACCGTACTTTCCCAAGAGGTAAACTGGTCAGCACCTCCTGCTTGAGTTTCGGGTTCAATAACTGTCTCGGGATCAGGAACATCAAGTTCAGGCTCAACAGCCTTAACTTCTACTTGTTCCGTCTCCAACGATTCAGCTTGTAACTCTTCAATTTGCTGCGATTCAACAGGTGGCTCTACAACAATTGATAAATCGGGTTCTGGAAGATTCCAATCCTGAATCTCTGGCTCTTCGAACACTTGAACAGACTCAACCGCGGCATCAAACATTTGCATGTCTGCTTGCTGGGCGATTTTCTGGGTGTTCTGATCCATCAACTCATCAAGGTTCAGTTCATCAACAACATTGGTCGCCTCTAAACGGCTGAGTAGTTTCTGAACATCTTCAAGGTTAGGAACCTCAAACTCAGCCGCGCGTATTTCTGCGTAGCTAGAGTGGTGACTCGAAAATTGGCGCTCTGGCTCTGGCTCTGG
>NZ_JBFRTN010000087.1:0-37428 GCF_041474095.1 Vibrio sp. 10N.222.54.A3 | reverse complement strand
TGGCTCTGGCTCTGGCTCTTCAGATTGTGATTCGTCGCTCGACTCGTCAACAAAAAAATCGTCAGATTCAAAGCTTTCATCACCTAACAGCGCAGTAAAATAATCATCCAGTGCTTGTTCACTGGAGAGACTTGGCTGCGCCAATGTTGATTCTTTATTCGCGCTCATTTATCGCCAACCTTTCGAGATAAATAAGCAACTGTTTATAAGCAAATACACCACGGCTACCCGATGCAAAATGAGAGGCTGGCAAGCGCTTTAGGCTCGCATCTCGAAACTTGGTATCAATCGGCACAGCAGACGTCCAAACTTGGTTTGGGTAATCATCTTTGAGCTGCGTTAATGTTTGCAGTGAGGCTTTGGTTCGCTTGTCGTACATCGTTGGGACAATCGTAACCTTAAACGGTGTTTTGCGAGACTTCTGCATGATGGTCAAAGTGCGAATCATGCGCTCTAAGCCCTTCATCGCCAAAAACTCAGTCTGTACCGGAATCAATATACGATCGCTAGCAGCCAATGCATTGACCATCATCACACCCAGAATTGGCGGGCAATCGATCAATACATAGTCATAGTCGTCTTTCAAAGCGGCTAAAGCACGCTTCAAGATCAACCCCATGCCGCTTCGATTTCCCATTACACGGTCTAATGTCGCCAAAGACATGTGCGCAGGGATAATATCGATACCTTCGACTTCTGTTTGTAAAAGCAAAGGTCTTACCGTCTGCACGTTAAACTCACGCAACTGGAACAGATCAAACAGGCTCGATTCCACCGTATCTGAATCGTAACCCAGATAGGTGGTCAGTGATGCATGTGGGTCAGTATCAACCAACAGAACACGGTGCCCCTTCAACGCAAGTAAACCTGCTAGAGTCACGGTCGTAGTCGTTTTACCAACACCACCTTTTTGGTTTGCAACACTCCAAACAATCATTTCGATTTACCTAAGCTAACCCAACTTCGACCAAGATCCTTTCCGCGATACGGTCTAAAGGGAGGTCTTCAGTAGAAATGCCAGCTTTTGCTACAGCTTGAGGCATACCATATACAACACAGCTATCTTCGTCTTGTGCCCAAATTGTCGAGCCCGCAGTTTTCAACATACGCGAACCTTCTCGACCATCTGCGCCCATACCAGTCAGGATCATAGACAACACTTTGTCGCCGTAGATCTTCGCTGCAGAGCCGAATGTGACATCCACACAAGGCTTGTAGTTCATGCGGTCGCCGCCATCGATAATTCTTAGACGTGCAGACCCTGCGCGGCCATCCACCATCATCTGTTTACCACCCGGAGCAAGATACGCCACGCCAGGTTTTAACACATCACCGTCTTGCGCTTCGCGAACTTCAATCTTACACAAGGTGTTCAATCGGCTCGCAAAAGCAGCAGTGAATGTTGCTGGCATATGCTGAACTAACACAATTGGGTGTGGATAGTTAGCAGGGATGCGAGTCAAAATCTTCTGTAGAGCAACAGGGCCGCCAGTCGACGTACCAATTGCTGTTAATTGATACTTCTTACCTGACGCTCTGAATTTCGCCGTTGATGCAACCGCAGGCTTCGCTGTCGAAGTCGAAGCTGCTGTTGAAATCGGTTGGCGCAATGGCGTAGATGTTGCAGTCGTCGCAGTCGCTCTCGGCGCAATAGGAGCACGGCGCATAAACGCACGCTTCGCTGCAATCTGAATCACACGCTGTTGAAGCAATGCAACTGCATCGTCGCGGTTACGTGCAATGTCTTCAAACTTCTTAGGAAGGAAGTCGAGAGCACCTGCATCTAACGCATCTAACGTTGCTCTCGCTCCATCATGCGTTAACGATGAAAACATCAAAATAGGCGTTGGAGACGCGGCCATGATTTCACGAACGGCAGTGATACCGTCCATGACAGGCATTTCAATATCCATAGTGATTACGTCAGGTCTTAGCTGTTTCGCTTTTTCAACGGCTTCTTTACCGTTTACTGCTACATCAATGACTTCTAGGCGAGCCTCTGAGTTGATGATCTCGCTAACGCGACGACGAAAGAAACTCGAATCATCAACGACTAATACTTTAATCGCCATATTTATCCTTAAATTAAATTCTTGACGCAGCTGCGTACTGCTTCAACAAGTCCGGCACATCTAGAATCAATGCAATGTGTCCGTCACTTGTAATTGTCGCACCTGCCATTCCTGGCGTGCCTTGCAGAAGCTTATCAAGCGGCTTGATCACGACTTCTTCTTGACCGATAAGCGTATCGACAACAAAACCAACACGTTGGCTACCAAGTTGTACGATAACAACATGGCCGTGCCCTTTACGCAGCTCAACAATACCCGCTTTAGGAGCAAGCCAGTTTTGCAAGTAGAACAACGGAATAGACTTATCGCGAACGATAATCGTCAGCTGGCCATCAACCACGTTTGTGCGGCTTAAATCTAGGTGGAAGATCTCGTTTACAGAAGCCAATGGCAATGCAAATGGATGACCGGCAACACCGACCATCAAGGTTGGTAGAATCGCTAGGGTTAGTGGAACCTTGATGGTGATCTTGGTGCCCTGTCCCATTTCTGAATCAATATCAATAGAGCCGTTCAGTGTGTTGATCGCTGTTTTCACAACGTCCATGCCCACACCACGACCAGAGATATCCGAGATCTGCTCTTTGCTTGAGAAGCCAGGAGCAAAAATCAGGTTGAAACACTCTTTATTTGATAAGCGAGACGCTGCATCTTCATCCATCAGGCCACGTTTAACCGCGATAGCACGAAGCTTATCAGGGTCCATACCGCCACCGTCATCAACGATAGCCAGTTCAATGTGGTCACCTTCTTGAGAGGCAGACAGAATCACTTTACCCGTTTGTGATTTACCCGCAGCAACACGGTCGTTTGGCATTTCAATACCATGATCGACAGAGTTTCTCACCAAGTGAATCAGGGGATCAGCAAGTGCTTCTACTAAGTTTTTATCAAGGTCCGTTTCTTCGCCACGCATTTCAAGAACGATGTCTTTCTTCAAGCTACGAGCAAGGTCACGGACAACTCGTGGGAAGCGACCAAATACTTTCTTGATCGGCTGCATACGAGTCTTCATTACCGCACCTTGAAGGTCTGCAGTAACAACATCTAAGTTAGAGACAGCTTTCGACATTTCTTCGTCGTTGCTGTTGAGGCCTAGGCTGACTAGTCGGTTACGCACCAATACCAGTTCACCCACCATGTTCATGATGGTGTCCAGTGTTGATGTATCAACACGAACTGTCGCTTCAGCTTGTTGCTTCTTAGCCGGCACTTTAACTTCAGCTTTTGCTGGAGCGCTCGGTTTTGGCTCAGCTTTAACGGCAACTGGCGCAGCAGGTTTAGGCGCAGCTTGAGGTGCTACTGCCTTAACTTCTGCTGGCTTAGTCGCGGCATCCAATTCTTCAATCGAAGGTCCATTACCTGAGCCATGTAGTTGGTCAAGTAACTTCTCGAACTCTTCGTCAGTCATCAGATCATCGCCTTCAGACATCGCCGAAACAGGTGCTGCTGGCGGCGTTGGCGGTGGAGGAGGCGTTGAACTTGCCGCTGTCGGGCTCTTACCCGCACCGTGCAATTCATCTAATAACTTTTCAAATTCGTCATCAGTAATATCACCACTGTCAGCAACAGACTGAGGTGCAGCGGGTGCTGGCGGCGGTGTTGGTGCAGAAGGCGCTGTTGGTGAACCACCTTTACCGTGAAGCTCATCAAGCAAGCGTTCAAACTCATCTTCAGAGATATCATCGACTGAAGATGCATTGATGTTTGAGCTTTCAGCAGTAGGTTCCGGAGCAATAACAGGCTCAGGCGCTGCAACAACAGGTTCAGGGATAATAGGTGCAGGCGCTTCTACTGGTGCCACTTCATCCGCAGACTCTGGTTTACAGAGACGGTGAAGTTCATCCAATAAAGATTGGTCGGCTGGCACTAAAGGTTCCTGATCTTGCACGGCGCGAAACTGTACATTGACTGTATCTAGCGCCTGCAGCATGGTATCCATCAAACCTGATGTTACGCTGCGTTGGCCGTTTCGCAGAATGTCGAACACATTCTCAGCACCATGACAAGTATCCACCAGCTCAGTTAATGCTAGGAAACCAGCACCACCTTTTACTGTATGGAAACCACGGAAAATAGCATTTAATAGGTCTTTGTCGTCAGGGTTATTCTCAAGCTCTACCAGTTGTTCTGATAGGAGTTCAAGGATCTCTCCTGCTTCGACTAAAAAGTCCTGAAGAATATCTTCGTCTAAATCGTAGCTCATACGTTACCTTTAAAATCCAAGACTGGATAACAAATCGTCGACTTCATCTTGAGATGCGACAGCGTCTTCGCGCTCTTCTGGGTTCATAATTGGACCTTCAGGCGCAATCGATGCTTTCTTCTCTGACTCTGGAGTTGGCTCTTTTTGATTCGCACCGAATACCGTGAGAATCTCGACCAAACGTCCTTCCACCTCATTCACCAAGGTAATAACTTTGCTGATTATCTGCCCAGTTAAATCTTGGAAATCCTGAGCCATCAAGATTTCAGTCAATTGTCCGCGTAGTTCAGTACTGTCGCCTTCTACTTGGACAAGCAATCCATCAATGCGGTGACATAAAGCTTTAAATTGTGCCAGCTCAATGCGGCCATGCATCAGTTCATTCCATTGAGGCCTTACTTGAAGTAAACACTCGTGTAGGTTGTCTGCGATTGGCATACAGCGATCGACAGCGTCCATCGTCTTATTTGCCGCAACTTCCGTTTTATCAATGACATACTGAAGGCGATCCCTTGCATCAGGGATTTCGTCATTTGCGATAACGCTGATGCGTTCATCGAAATTGAATTGAGTCAAAGAGTCGTGGAGGTCGCGTGTCAGACTTCCTATTTCTTGAAGCATTGGATTGTCTTGAAGACTAAAGTTATCTTCATAAATGCTTCTCACAAGAGAATCAGCATTTTGCTGCTCATCGTTCTCAAGCAGCTCTACTAATTTTTTTGCTTGTTCTAATGAAATCATCCTGAATTCGGCCTTACTCCGCATACTTTGTGCGCTTAGGCTATCGAGATAAACAGATAACTTATCAGTCAGTGTTTACCTAGAAGTGCCTAAATTTATTGATGCTTATAAGCGATCAAAAATCTTATCAAGTTTCTCTTTCAGCGTTGCAGCAGTGAAAGGCTTCACAATGTAACCATTAACACCCGCTTGCGCAGCTTCGATGATCTGCTCACGCTTCGCTTCAGCTGTGATCATAAGCACTGGAAGGTGCTTAAGTTCTGCGTCTGCGCGAATGTGTTTAAGCAGGTCAATCCCTTGCATGCCTGGCATGTTCCAGTCAGTTACCACGAAATCAAATTCGCCTTTTTTCAGCATAGGTAACGCGGTCAAGCCATCATCTGCTTCTTGAGTGTTGTTGAAACCTAAATCGCGAAGTAGGTTTTTAACAATTCGGCGCATCGTTGAAAAATCATCAACAATGAGAATTTTCATGTTTTTGTTCAAATTAGCCTCCACTGAATAGGATCAGTGTTGTTAGTCGTTCTGTGTCCAAGCACTTAACTTAGTGCGTAAACGCTGCATAGATTGGCTCAGTATTTGGCTGACACGAGATTCGCTGACACCTAACACTTCCCCAATCTCTTTTAAATTGAGTTCTTCGTCGTAATAAAGCGAAAGCACAAGGCCTTCCCTTTCCGGAAGTTGTTTTATCGAATCGATCAAAGCTTGGCGGAATGACTCATCAGCAACCCCTTGAAAAGGCGTATTATCTTGAGAGTCTTCATTCGGAGATATTACATCATCTGAGACGCCTAAATCTTCAATTCCAACCAGTCTTGAGCAATTAATGTCAGTTAAAGCACTGTGATACTGCTCTAAACTGAGCCCCATGTGTTTTGCCACTTCGGCATCACTCGGGTCGCGGTTGAGGATACCCTCTAATTCCGCAATTGCACTGCTGATTTCTCGATTGTTCTTATGAACCGATCTCGGCACCCAGTCCCCACGGCGAATGTCATCCAACATTGCCCCGCGAATCCGAATACCAGCATACGTCTCAAAGCTTGCGCCTTTGGTACCATCATAGTTTTGTTGCGCTTCAATCAAGCCGATCATGCCAGCTTGAATTAAGTCATCAACCAATACATTAGGCGGTAATCGCCCCAACAAGTGATGAGCGATACGTTTAACCAACACAGAGTACTTCTCAAAAAAAGCCTGTTGGCTATTGTGATTAGCGTGTTGGTCGTAAGTAAGCGCTTTATTCACCAAATGGTTCCTCTATAAATTCAGTACGATTCAGCAGCCTTTCAACAAAGAACTCCAAGTGTCCGCTCGGTGTTTTTGGTATTGGCCAGGTCAAGGCTTTGTTAGCCAAAGAGCTGATTGCCAATGCAGCTGGAGAGCGAGGAAACGCATCGACTACGATTTTCTGTCTCTTGACTGATTGACGTACTTTATCATCTAAAGGAATACATGCTACGAGTTCGAGGCTCACATTCAAGAAGCGCTCTGTGACCAAAGTCAACTTTGCAAATAATTCTCGGCCTTCGCGGTAGCTTCTGACCATATTTGCAACAACTTTGAATCGCTGAACTTGGTGTTCTCTGCTTAAAAGCTTAATCAAAGCATATGCATCCGTGATCGAGGTAGGTTCATCACATACCACGACAACCACGTCTTGCGCCGCTCTTGAGAAGCTGATCACCATGTCCGAAATACCGGCTGCGGTATCAACCAACAAGATATCCATCTCGTCTTCAAGCGAACCGAATGCGCGAATCAAACCAGCATGCTGTGCGTGTGAAAGTTCAGTCATGCTTTGAGTGCCCGATGTCGCTGGAATAATTTTAATTCCGTGCGGCCCTTCGACAATCGCATCCTTAAGTTCACATTCGCCAGCCAACACATGCCCAAGGTTTCGTTTAGAACGAATACCTAGCATGATATCGACGTTCGCTAGTCCTAAATCGGCATCTAGCACCATGACTTTTTTGCCTTGGCGCGCCATGCAAATAGCCATACCTAACGTCACATTAGATTTACCAACGCCTCCCTTACCACCGGTTACAGCGATAACTTTTGTGAGTGAAGGCTTGGTTAAGCGACGGAGGCCGCTAGCTTGGTCATGTATCATATTTTCATTCATATTTATCCGCCGCCTAGAGCCCTTCAGAATCGCTATTCCAGTAATGAGGTTCATTCTCTGTAGATTTTTCTAATAGCTCATTAGCCTTAGCAATCATGTACTTTGGCTGAGCTATAACGATATCTTCAGGAACTCGTTGACCATTTGCTATGTAAGCAACTGGTAATGCATTTTGTATTACGACACTGATGAATTCACCTAGACTTAGGGATTCATCCAGCTTAGTCATGATGCATCCCGACAACGGGATTCTTCTAAAGTGTTCAATTGTTTCTTGCAGCACTTTGCGTTGCGCGGTTGCAGGCAACACAAGGTAGCTATTGATAACGGAACCACTCTCTTGCATCAATGTGTCTAACTGCTCAGATAGGCGAACATCTCGCTGTCCCATGCCTGCAGTATCGACCAGAATCAGGCGACGATTACGTAACTGATATATTACATCGGCCAGTTCGCTAGAATCTTTAGCAACTCTTACAGGACAACCCATAATTCGGCCGTAGATCGATAACTGCTCATGTGCACCTATACGATATGTGTCAGTTGTCACTAGTGCGACGTTATCAGCGCCATATTCCATGGCAGCACGTGCAGCTAGCTTTGCAACAGTCGTTGTTTTACCCACGCCGGTTGGGCCAAGTAGAGCCACAATACCGCCGCGTTTTAAAATATCTTTTTGTGTAACGGAGATTTGGTCAGCAACCAGAGCTAACAGAGCCTTCCATGCACGTGCAGGTTTAGTATCTTCAGGAATGTAGCAAGCCATTTGATCGGCAAGCTCTGCAGATACACCCATACGTTCAAGGCGCTTAATAAGCATGGCTCTCAGTGGTTCACGGCGCTCAACTTCTTGCCACATCAACCCAGAAACTTGATGCTCTAACAGACGACGAATTGAGGTCATCTCTTCGCGCATCGTTTCCATTTCAGTATCAGAACCTTTGGACTGAGTGTTCTCTCGACCACGATCATAACGGGTAGGATCCAAGCGAGGTGTCGGGCGCTCTACTCTGCGGTCTTCAGCAATCAACTTAGACAAACCCGTTTCACGAGCAAATGCAGAATCAAGATTTCCGTGAGACTGTTGGTTACCGTGAGATTGCTGATGGCCATGAGACTGCAAATTGCTTTGAGTCTGATGACTATGAGGCTTATGGCCCGTGCTTGATTGGCGATTGAGCAATGCTGACAATGAATCTTCATTTTCTGCACGATGCTGTGGCTCATCATCGGCGCCATGACTGTATTGCTTAAGCATATTCGCAAAGCGCTTAGTCATTGAGCGTCCACCTTCAACATTCGACTGTAGGCTAACCTTGTCATCGTCTAGTTGACGTCGCCCAGCAGGAGCTGCGGGCGCGGCCATTTGCGTATATTGGCTTTGTGCAGGCTGCTGAGGTTTATTTAATCTCTGGCTCGCTGTCGACGGGCTGGATTCGCCATCAATAGCGGCAACAATTTCCACGCCACCTGCGACCTTTTTGTTAGACATGATCACCGCTTCTGAACCAAGTTCTTCTTTAACTTGGAGCAGAGCCGTTCGCATATCTTTTGCAAAAAATCGTTTAATTTTCAATTCGATTGTCCGTTCTAATTAGGCGGCTTAATTACCAACAGCTTGTACTATACGTATCTGCTTTTCGTCCGGTATTTCTTGGTAAGACAAGACTCGCAAGCTTGGGATCGTGTTCTTCACGAACTTAGCCAGAGTCGAACGCAACACGCCAGAGGTCAATAGTACCGCGGGCTCACCTTTCAGCTCTTGCTCTTGTGTAGCGTGGCTGAGAGAGGTCTGTAAACGTTCGGCTAAACCAGGTTCAATACCAGCAGATTCTCCGCCGGATGCCTGCATGGTTTGATGCAAGATTTGTTCCAGCTCAGGAATCAAGGTTATCACTGGTAACTCGGGCTCTATACCATTGATTTCCTGAACAATTAATCGTTTCAATGAGATGCGAACCGCCGCAGTAAGTATGTCAGGTTCTTGACTCTTACCTGAATACTCCGACAAAGTTTGGACTATGGTTCGAATGTCACGAATTGGAATCGCTTCATTCAGCAGGTTCTGTAGCACTTTCACAACCACACCCAACTGCAATTGATCCGGTACAAAACCTTCCACCAGCTTAGGTGTTGAGCGGCTGAGCATCTCAAGTAAGTTCTGAACTTCTTCGTGGCCAATGAGCTGCGATGCGTTGTTGGTTAGCAGCTGGCTAAGGTGTGTCGCCAGTACTGTAGAAGAATCTACAACGGTATAACCTAGAGCTTGTGCGTGTTCACGCTGCTCTTCACGAATCCAAACCGCTTCAAGGCCAAAGGCAGGGTCAATCGTCGGCTCGCCATCGATCATGCCATAGACTTGGCCCGGGTTAATCGCGAGCTCCATGTCTGGCTTAATCTCAGCTTCACCCACAGCAACACCCATCAGGGTAATACGGTAGCTGTTTGGTGTCAGTTCTAGGTTATCGCGAATGTGTACCGCTGGGATCAAGAAACCAAAGTCTTGAGACAGCTTTTTACGCACACCTTTAACGCGTTCAAGCAATTCACCACCTTGATCTCTATCAACCAAAGGAATTAAACGGTAACCCACTTCTAAACCAATAATATCGACAGGTTGAACATCATCCCAAGAGAGCTCCTTCTGAGAGCCTACTTCTCCATTCGCTTCAACTGTCGCCGGAAGGTTAGGCTCTTCCGCCTTCTTCTTGTTCTTTTTATCGATGTAATACGCCCCCGCGCCTGCAACGATGGCAAGGCTCAAGAACGAGAAATGTGGCATACCCGGAACAATACCCATGATGCCAAGGATGGCGGCGGTGATCATCAAGGCTTTTGGATTGTCGAACATCTGGAAGACAAGTTGCTCACCCATATCTTCATCAGTATTTTGGCGCGTTACCATCATCGCAGCTGCAATAGACAGTAATAGAGATGGAATTTGTGCAACCAGACCATCACCGATAGTCAGTAGCGTGTAGATTTCGATTGCTTCACCAAAACCAAGATCAAACTGAGCCATACCAATGCTCAAGCCACCAATGATGTTGATGAATAAGATTAAGATACCAGCGATCGCATCGCCTTTAACAAACTTAGAAGCACCGTCCATCGAACCGTAGAAGTCAGCTTCTTTGGTGACTTCAAAACGTCTCAGACGCGCTTGGTCTTGGTCGATCAAACCTGCGTTCAAGTCGGCATCGATTGCCATCTGTTTACCCGGTAAGGCGTCTAACGTGAAACGCGCGCTTACTTCCGAGATACGACCCGCACCTTTGGTTACAACCATGAAGTTGATGATCATAAGAATCAAGAACACCACTAAACCAACCGCGTAGTTACCACCGATAACCACGTTACCGAAGGCTTCAATCACGTTACCTGCCGCGTCGCCACCTTCGTGACCATGGAGCAATACCACACGTGTCGAAGCAACGTTCAAGGCCAATCGAAGTAGAGTCGCAATCAGCAGGACGGTCGGGAATGCAGCGAAATCTAAAGGCCTGCGGGTATAAACCGATACCAATAGCACAACCATAGACAGTGCAATATTGAAGGTGAAGAACATATCCAACAAGAAAGCTGGAATGGGCAACACCACCATAGCAAGCGTTGCAAGTACCATAACAGGTGCACCAATCGCAGGCATGGCACGGTTAGGGATTTTAGGTAGCTTGTCCACAAAAGGCAGGGAGAATTTCATAAATCTAGACAGTTTCGCTATGTTGTAGCTCTCTGAACAAGTGGATTAGGTCTTAGTCAGGGCTGTTTGCTATGGGCTTATAATGTTCAGGCTACTACAGCAAACACTGTACCAACATCTCACGTCAAATTATCGCCATCACCTCTATAAAAGGAAGATTAGCTAGCTCGCTATTATCAGGGTTCATCACGCAGAGCTCAAGCAATTGATCTAATGACGTAAATCAGGTGGGATCGGCATATTAGAATCTTGCAGCTTTGGTCGCTCACCACCTCGCTTTCGGTACTGTTTAAGCTGGAAAACATATGCAAGCACTTGTGCAACTGCTGTAAACAGACCGTCAGGAATTTGTTGTTCTAGCTCAGTGGTATGATAAAGCGCCCTCGCCAATGGCGGCGCTGGAACGATATAGATGTCATTTTCACGCGCAATCTCTCGGATCTTCATCGCCATGTGGTCGACACCTTTAGCAACCACAATTGGTGCTTTGTCTTGATTCTGCTTATAGCGCAGCGCCACTGAAAAGTGTTCCGGGTTGGTCACAATCACATCTGCTTGAGGAACGTCTGCCATCATGCGACGCTGAGCCGCTTCCCTTTGAAGCATACGAATTCGGCCTTTCACTTCCGGCTTACCTTCAGTATCTTTGAATTCGTCTTTGACTTCTTGTTTGGTCATCTTCAATTGATCGGCGTGTTGCCAGATCTGGAACGGGATATCAATCGCCACCACAATCAGCAGTGAGCAGCTGATCAACAGGATGAAATTGAGCAAGATATCCAAGGCATGAAAGATGTTCTGCGGGTACACATCCATACTCAGCTGCATTAAATCATGCTGAGAGGCTTGAATCAGATAAATCGCCATCCCCGATACGAGCGCTACTTTAAGAATAGACTTGAGCAGTTCAACCCAACTTTGCAGGCCAAACATACGCTTGATACCACTCAGTGGGTTGAGCTTAGACGCCTTTGGCATCGCCGCTTGCATTGAGAAGTTAATCCCACCGACACCCGCAGCGCCGATGACGGCAGCAACAAACAAGGTTATCAGTATCAAAAACAGCGGGAACAGCAGGTTCACCAGTGCACCACCGGCAATTTCTAAGAGTTTATTGGTGTCAAAGATCTCGTCGCGACTCAAAGAGAACAGGCGTTGCATCGCCTCGAACAAAGCCTTCGCCATCGATTCGCCAAACCACATTAATGCAATCGCACCGACAATAAGTACCGACGCTGACGCTAGCTCTTTTGACCTTGCAACCTGCCCTTTCTCTTTGGCCTGTTGCAAGCGTTTGGGCGTGGCGTCTTCTGTGCGTTCTTGACCGTCTGACTCTGCCATTTCAGTCTCCTAGCAATCTAACCGGATTAGACGACATATCTGTTGTTCGCCCTGCATCCAAAATAGCTCATAGTGACTATATAAGCCGCCAAGGATGTACCAACAAAGCAACAGACCCACGAGTAGCGCAAATGCAAAACCCAAAGAAAAGATGTTTAATTGAGGTGCCGCACGCGTCATTACACCAAAAGAAAGGTTAATCGTTAGCAGCGCAATAATCCCCGACAATGACATCGCTAATGCCGTTTTGAACATGATGCCGAGCCACAACGCGAGCTCTCGAAAATCCACAGAGGTTAGAGAGCCACTGCCAATCGGCAAGGTCTTAAAACTAAACACCACCAGCTGCAGCATTTTCAAGTGACCATCGGTCGCCAAAAAAAACATGGTCGCTAGCAGCATGAACAGCTGACCAAGTACCGGCGTGTTTTGCCCGTTAGCCGGGTCGACCATTGATGCAAAACCCAAGCTCGATTGCATACCGAGGATCTGACCCAGCATAACAAAGGTTTGAATCATGAACTGGGTAACAAAACCCATGGCCACGCCAATCACAATTTGCTCGAAGACAGTCAGGAAGCCTTGAAAGGACAGAAGTTCAATCTCTTTGGGAACGGCCGGAATCGCAGGCATCACCGCAAAAGTGATCGCCAAGCCTAAATACAGACGAATACGCGGCGACACGAAGCGTGCCCCTGTTACCGTCATCACCATCAGCATCGCTGAGATGCGAGTGTATGGCCAAAAATAATTAGCTAACCACTCTAGTACAAGGCTCGTTGGGTATTCCATATCGGTTTAATACAGAACTTGCGGCAAGCGTTCGATGAGCTCAAAAAAGAACTCCATCATCATCTGGGTCATCCAGTGTGCGAATAGCATCAACGCCAACAAAGTTACGATCAAACGCGGCAGGAAACTCAGGGTTTGTTCGTTGATTGAGGTCGCAGCTTGGAAAACAGCCACAACCAAACCGATCAGCAGGCTAGGAATAATGATGGCGCAAACCATGATTAATACCATCCAAAGGGCATCTCGGAACAACTCTACGAATATTTCAGGATTCATTATTCCCCCAGCTACAAGGCAAAACTGCCGGCGAGTGTGGAGAGTATCAAGTTCCAGCCATCAACAAGAACAAACAGCATCAACTTAAACGGCAGCGATACAATCATCGGTGACAACATCATCATACCCATAGCCATCAATACCGATGCCACCACCAAGTCGATGATTAGGAAAGGCAAGAACAGCATAAATCCGATTTGGAAAGCCGTTTTTAATTCCGATGTGATAAATGCTGGAATCAGAACCGCCATCGAAACATCTTCAGGGTTAGTCACTTCCGCGCCAGAAATCTCAACAAAGGTTTCAAGATCTTTGATTCGAGTCTGCTTGAGCATGAAGGATTTAATCGGTTTTTGGGCAACATCAAATGCCTGTCGTGCCGATATCTGTTCATTAAGATAAGGCTGAACTGCTTGTTCGTTAACTTGATTAATCACTGGCGACATGATGAAGAAGGTCAAGAATATCGCGATACCAATAATGACTTGGTTAGACGGTGTTTGTTGTAGACCCATCGCCTGACGCAAGATAGACATCACAACCACAATACGAGTGAACGATGTCATCAAAATCACCATCGCCGGCAAGAAGCCAAGCATGGTCATTAACGCGAGAATTTGCAGGTTAATCGAGTAGTCTTCACCGCCATTGGCATTGGTTGTCATGGTAAAGGCAGGTATGCCGCCACCATTGCCAGTCAAGCTGCCCGTGGTCATGGTTGTCGATTTGGCTTGGTCTTGTTCCATCGTGCTGATAGTGACCGATTCCGAGCCAGCGGTATTCGCAGGAATGACGGTGCCGTCTTCAGCTTGTGCAAATACCGACACACTGAATACGATTGAGCATAGGAGAATAAGCTGAACCAACCACACTTTCACCGCTCGGAAAGCTCCGGCTTGGTGAAAGTAAGAGGAGTTCAAAAGTCCGTTACTTGTTTGCATCTTTTTTTATTAGCTGGGAAAGCTGACTTGAAAATGTACTTTTTTCCAGCATCTCCTGAGTAAGAGGTTTATCGAGCTTAGAGATCAGCTGAATCGATTGTGTGGTAATCCCTACCAAGAACTGTTCATCACCCGCTTGCACAATAGCGATACGCTCTTTAGTACCAACAGGGATTTGCCTAACAATCGCCAAACCTTGTTGATTCGACATCGCAGGTACTTGCATTCGCTTGAGTAGCCAAGCAATAAATAAAATGAAGGCTATAACGAAAATTAGCGACCCAAAGGTGGTCGCTAAATCGAGAGAAGGCGGTGTTGCTGCAAAGGCAATGGAAGGAGCCGTTAATAGCCCTACTCCCAAGATTCCTCGTAACAAACCTGTCATTCCGAGAAAAGAGCCCGCAAGTCTTTGAGACAAAAAGCTCATTAACGCAGCTTCTTAATTCGTTCTGTTTGGCTAATAACGTCAGTCAAACGAATACCAAACTTGTCGTTCACCACAACCACTTCACCATGAGCAATCAAGGTACCGTTTACCATCACATCCAGTGACTCACCAGCGATTCGATCTAGCTCAACAACCGAACCTTGGTTCAACTGAAGTAAATTACGGATACTGATCTGAGAGCGACCAACTTCCATCGAAATAGTCACTGGAATATCCATAATGGTATCCAGCTTACGACGCTCATCTTCAGAAATCGGAGATGATGAATCGGTTAGCTCATCAAGTGGTGCCGCAAGCACATCATCAACATCAATTGACGGCGCTGAAGGATCTTCACCAAGTGCTGCAGCCCATTCGTCTGCTAGCTTTTGATCTTCACTAGGTTCCATTACCAATTCCTATACTTTTATCTATTTTACTATTCGTCGTCATCATCACTGTTTTCGAGCTCAGACAATAAGTCTTTACCTAGAAAAGCGAGATCAGTTTTAACCACATGTGGTCTTTGAATTTTTTCCGAAATCTGTACTGCAAGCTTCTCACCAGAACGGCCCATTTTCACACGATAAGTCGGCAGTTCTTCGACAAACATGGTTGCGTGCTCAGGCATGTTCATTGGGATAACATCACCAGGGCGCAGCTCCATCAGATCACGAAGGGAAATATCTTGCTCTAGCAAATTCACGCGGAAATTGACGGGCACATCCATGATCTCATCACGCAGTGCGGTACTCCAACGAACATCGGTTTCCATCTTGTCTGATTGAACACCCGCATCAAGCAGTTCACGGATCGGCTCAACCATGGAGTAAGGCATGACAACGTGGAAGTCACCACCACCGCCATCCACTTCAATGTGGAACGAACTCACAACAATCACTTCGGTTGGGCTCACAATGTTCGCCATACTTGGGTTCACTTCGGAATCCAAGTATTCAAACTCAACCCCCATCACTGGCGACCAAGCTTCTTTGTAATCTTCAAAAACAATTTTCAGCAGTAACTGAATGATTCGTCTTTCAGTAGGCGTGAATTCACGACCTTCAATCTTGGCGTGGAAACGACCATCACCGCCAAAAAAGTTCTCTACGAGAATGAAAACCAGACGAGCTTCCATGGTGATGAGTGCCGTACCTTTCAATGGACGGAAACGAACCATGTTTAAACTGGTGGGTACATACAATGTGTTTTGGTACTCACCAAACTTCATCATCTGTACGCCGTTGATCGACACTTCAGCCGTTTTACGTAACATATTAAACAAGCTGATACGCATATGACGTGCGAAGCGCTCGTTAATAAGTTCAAGGGTCGGCATTCGACCACGGACGATTCGATCTTGAGATGAGAAGTCGAAATTGACCGCATTGTCATTTTCGGTTTCTAAGACATCTTCAACTTCTTCAACATCATCAACGCCATGTAACAGCGCATCAATTTCGTCTTGGCTTAATAAATCGGTCACAAATTACCTATTGAATTACGAAGTCAGTGAATAACACTTTTTCAATCACAGGCTGGCCAACAGCTTGAGCCAGGCTTGCTTTAATATCTTCTGTTGCCTTATTACGCAGTTCCACGCGGCCTGTTGGTGAGCGCAATTGATCAACCGTTGCCGAAGCGAACGTGGCCAGTAGCGTACTTTCTACAAGTGGAGAGTGGTAACGAGCCAGGTCTTCATTCTTACTGCCACGTACCATGAGCTGTGCTTTTATCTGAACTAGGCGATCTTTTTTGTCACCTGTCACATTAAACAAGAAGGGCTGAGGAATATTAACATACATAACCGGCTCTGCAGCGACCACAGCCGTTGCTGGCTGAGACTGAGATTCAGAGGCGCTATCGTCAGAACCTAAGAAAAAGTACAGCGCACCACCTATACCAAGCAGTAACACAACTACGGCAATAATAATTATAAGGAGCTTGCTCTTCCCTTTAGGTGCATCTTGTTCTTCGGCCATATCTTACTCTAACTTCCTGTTCTTGCGATTAACTGATGGTTCTTTTTATTAACTGGTTTTTTCTATTAACCAAGCGTTCTTAGCCTGATATTAGGCATAATAACTAATTCCATCACGCTTTGATGCGACATTCAATTCAAGATTACTGTCACTATCAAGGTTTTCATCACCTTGCGTATCATTTGTGCGGTTAGCGCCGGATTGTTGCTCACCATTGTTGTATCTATCTTGTCCCTGACCGGAGTTCTGTTGTTGAACAGACGAATCGGCAAGCTGCAGACCTTGCTGAGCAAGCATCTCTCTCAAGCGAGGTAAGGTTTGTTCAATCACATCTCTCGCTTGCTGATTACTCACCGTAAAGTGCACGTTTGCCACGTCATTATTCATGGTCATGCGGATTTTCATTTGGCCCAATTCTGGTGGGTCGAGACGAATGTCCAAGTTCTTAAGGTTCTTAGACATCATCATTTGTACTTTTTCAGCCACTTGCTCATTGGCTAGCTCTTTGGTGAGCTGTAAGGGCGCTTGTTGAGCAGCTTGAATTTCAGCTCGCGTAGGTGCTGAACCCACCGTTGCCGTACCTTGTGCACCAGCCGCAGAAGCGATCTGCTGAGCAAAGGTCGAATCTTTAGAATCTTCTTTAGCACCCGCTTTACCCAAACCAGACAGTGCTGCTGCACCGGCGCCCGCTTTAAGAAGCGTATCAGTCGAGCCTGCTTTTGTGGCAGCTGGCGTTGCATTCATCGCCATTCCTTGCGCGGTTAAAGCTGGATCCAACGTTGCTTGCTGCTGAGGTGAAGCCACATTAGCTTGTTGAGCTGCGGCCTGTTGGGCTGCATGTGCATTATTGGCGTGCAGCATTGCCGCCTTGTCCGTAAGAGCATTGTTTGCTGATTGAGAAGCGGCCTGCGCTGACACTTGTTGTGTAGCCGTCGCTACAGCTGCTGTTGATGCTGCCGCAGCTAAGGCTTTAGTTTCGCTTGAATCCGTATTATCCCAATCGATAGCAGTGGGTTCACCAGACGCACTGTTCGCAACCGGAGCTTGACTTAGCAAAGCTGTTACTTGTTGTTGAACGTTAGCGAGCTGTTGATTCAACAGGTCTAGGTTAGAGGTCGCTTTAGCCAAAGCGGCTTGCTCATCAACCGTCAACTTAGCGCCACTTTGTTGCTTATCAAGCAAGCTATCGACAACAGACTGCTCTGATTCGATTTGTCCATTCAATTGGTTTAGCGCTTTGGTATGGGCATCTACTTGCTTTGCCAGTTCAATATCCACGGCTGACAATGCTTGGCTCTGCTCGGCAGCAACCGCACTAGCTGCATTCTTTTGGCTCAGCTCTCGGCTCATACTGGCTTCAATTTGTTCTGGAGTGACGCCTTTATCCATCAACTGTCGAATTTCAGTATCAGTTAGCTGAGAAACACCCTTACCTCCGGTAAGTACAGCGATTTCAGAATCGACTTCAAGGCTCTTCTCCTGATTTGCAGCCTTAGCTTGTTGTGTCGCCTTATCCGTAACGGAAACTCCTGCAACAGAAGCACCGGTGATATTACCTTGGGCTTGTTCTACCTGACCTTGCTGAGGCAAGCCTTTGCCGTTTGGCGCTTGATTTAGGGTTTTGTTTGCCTCATCCAATTGACCAAGCAATTTATTGCCTTCGCTCATCGCTGCATTGGCTTGCGATGCCTGCGTAGCACCATCTACCGCTGATGGACCCTGAGTTTGGGATTGAGCAATATGTTCTTTAGATTCGTTAGTCGTATCCTGCGCATCTTTACCATCTGCCTTATCTGCAACAGTCTTATCAGCGACAGTGCTATCAGTGCCCGAATTGGCTTTGAGCTGAGCCTCAGATCCAGACGCAGCCTCTGCTGATGTTTTATCAGCAGCTTTCTCGCCTTCTACTTCTGAAGCTGCTTGCTTGCTTTGCGCTTCGCTCACTTCGTCAGTAGCCTTTGATTCAGCGGAATCACCTTTGTTCGCTTCGGCTGACGCTTCACCTTCGGTAGATGTCTGTTTAGTATCAGGTTTCGCAGTGCTTTCTGTGTCTTTTGCTGCGACTTTACTGTCACTTTCTTCAAAGCCGAGCGCTTCTTTAAAGGACTCAAAGAAACCTTTAGAGTCGCCGGTTTCTTCTACCTTGGAAGAGGCAGAACCGGTGTCCAACAACGATGACATTTTGTTGGTCGCTGAATTTGAGGAAAGACTAACATTCATATATACAAGCTCTATCTACTAGCTTTGCTGCCATGAATCAGGCAACAAAAAGAAAGTCGGATGCTTTTCATGCCTTTGGTGGGCATAACGCGCAATTTTATATAAAACGGAGCAAGAAACATGCCTATAAGTTCGGTTTTCACAATATAGAGAACAGCACTGACGTCATTCGTGGCTTAGGATCACATCTTCTTTCGGCTGTATAACAGAGTCGAAAATTCATCCATTTGCTTTTGTTCTCTTCGATCTTGCAGCTTTGCTTTCTCTTTCTGCTTTTTCTCCATCAACCACTCGTAGGATTTACGTTTTTTGCGTAACTCCATCCAGTAGCTTTGGCAGTTGTCGACTTGATTTTTAAAGTGGTGCTCGGCTTCTCTCTGTTTGGATAATGTTTCATCCAACTGAGTTAAGAAGCGGTTCAAGTGACCATATTGGCTCGCCGTTAAGCCTGCCTTGCCGCGGTCAACGAGCTGCTGACAGTAATCCAGTCGATACTTTTCAATCTGCGCAACCTGCTCATAGTAGCCTTGCAGCTCAGAGTTCGCTTTGTTGAGCGCAAGTACCGCTTGGTTCTCTTGATCTTTGGCTTGATCGAGCAAAAATTCTAATGCGTTATCCATGACTAACCTTATTCACCCGTTAGCCACCCAATACATGTTTCAACATGTTGACGCACATGTCGTATGGGACGGTCTCTTTCATCTTCTGCTGCAAGTACTCATCCAGTTTTGGTTTCAACGTGAAGGCACTATCGATTGCTGGATCCGTTCCTGGCTTGTAAGCACCAATTGACACCAAATCTTGGTTTTTACGGCAGATAGACAGCACTTGCCTTACCGCTTTCGACATCAAGACATGTTCTTCAGTGGTGATTTGCGGCATAACACGACTGACGGATTTCTCAACGTCAATCGCTGGGTAGTGACCGGCATCGGCCATCTCACGAGATAACACAACGTGACCATCGAGAATTGCTCGCGACGCATCCGCAATCGGATCTTGTAAGTCATCGCCTTCGGTTAACACGGTAAAGAAAGCCGTGATAGAACCTTGTTCATCATTGCCGTTACCTGCTCGTTCCACCAGCGCAGGAAGCTTAGCGAAGACTGATGGCGGATAGCCCTTGGTTGCTGGCGGCTCACCCACAGACAGAGCAATTTCACGCTGAGCTTGAGCAAAACGGGTCAATGAATCCATGAGTAGCAGAACATCTAAGCCTTGGTCGCGGAAGTACTCGGCGACAGCCAACGCGGTTTGACAGCCTTTTAAGCGCATCAATGGTGATGAGTCGGCAGGAGCGGCAACAACAACCGAACGCTTACGGCCATCTTCACCAAGAATCTCTTCAATAAATTCTTTAACTTCTCGTCCACGCTCACCGATTAGGCCTACGACCACTACTTGCGCAGTTGTGCCTCGAGTCATCATGCCCAGAGTTACGGATTTACCGACACCAGAGCCAGCAAACAGACCGATACGTTGCCCTTTACCCACGGTTAGCAAACCATTAATGGCTTTCAAGCCGACATCGAGTGGTTCAGAAATCGGTTTACGAGCTAACGGGTTGATTGGCTCCGCATTAAATGAAGCGCGTTGCTCTGTATAGATTGGACCTAAACCGTCGAGTGGATTACCTACGCCGTCGATCACTCGACCGAGCAGTTCCATTCCAACAGGGATACCACTTTCGGTAGTCATTGGCGTGACGCGAGCGCCAGGTAAGATCCCGGTGATTTGCTCACTCGGCATCAAAAATAGGTTATCGCCAGAGAAACCGACGACTTCGGCTTCCATCTGACCAGACATGGTTTCGACTAAACACAAACTTCCGATTGGCGCTTTACAGCCGGTCGCTTCAAGCGTTAAGCCAACAACGCGTACTAACTTACCTGAGGCAATCGGTCGCGATTTTAGCCCCTCGACTTTGTACTGACTGAGACGATTCGCTAACTCAAGCATTACTCATGACCTTGGTGACGATTTGCGCCGCAGAAATTTTGAATAACGTTCTTTACACGATCTTCCATGCGGTAGTTAACGCTCGACTCACCCGCTTCAATTTGTACATCACCACGGTTGAGTGCTGGCTCTGCGACCAGCGTCCAATTACGGCAGTCCAATTCAGTCTCGCCATACGCAGAGCGAATGATCGCCACATCTTCCGGATTGAGTTTCAATGTGATTGCGTGACCAGAAATCGGCAACGACTCTACCGATTCTTTAACGGTATCTAATATGATTTGTGGGTTGGTTTGCACTTCAACATGAACCACTTCTTTGACCATGGTAAGCACCATGTCGACCAATTGCTTCTCCACCTGAGCGTTCATCAATTCTAATGGTTGAGCGAACTGGTTTGCCAGCCCCATGAAGACGGCCACCTGCTGTTGAATGTACTCTTGACCCGCGGTTACGCCTTCAAGCTTGCCGGCTTCGTTGCCTTCTTCGTGACCGGCAGCAAAACCTTCTTCTTTGCCTTTTTCATAGCCTTGCTTAAAGCCCGCCTCTTGGCCTTGATGCAGCCCTTCCTGATAAGCGCCTTGTTTAATCAGCTCGATTTGCTCTTCAGTCAGAACCAGCTCTTCATCTTCAATGGCTTCTTCAACCATTGGCATCCAACTAGGGTCGTAGTTAAAAGCGGTTTCTTTGGCTTGTTTGCTCACGTCAGAGGTGTAGTCAGGCAGCCCCCATTTCTGAGGTTGGGCAACCGTATTATCTTCTTCAGGGCGAAGGAAGCCGCGTTTTCTATCACCTGACATATCAGTACCTATCTATGAGTGGCTTAACTGTATTGTGAATTCAAGCAGTTAAACTGAGTTAATCTGTGGTTCGAGATTGGATAAAGAAAAGCCCCAACAGTGTGGGGCTTTTGAGATTTCTGTATTAAAGGAACTCGTCGGCGCCACCAGACAGCATAATTTCGCCACTGTCTGCCATCTTCCTCGCGATACCCAAAATCTCTTTCTGAGCCGCTTCAACATCAGAGACTTTGACTGGCGGCATCGCCTCAATATCGTCTCTCATCATATCGGCAGCACGTTTAGACATGTTCTTGAAGATCTTCTCACGTAGACCTTCATCTGCACCTTTAAGTGCTTTCTGTAGAATATCTTGTGGAACATCACGTAGTAGTCGTTGAACACCTTGGTCATCAACTTCAATAAGGTTTTCAAAGACAAACATCAGATCTTGAATCTGTGTTGCCATGTCTTCGTCTTGGTCACGGATTTGATCCATCAAGACGCCTTCCACGTTGTTATCCATGTAGTTCATGATCTCAGCCGCGGCTTTCAGGCCACCAATTTTGGCAGCTTGAGCACCCGCTTGACCCGCGAACTGTTTCTCCATGATTTCATTCAGTTCAGCAAGCGCCGAAGGTTGAACTTCTTCAAGGTTGGCAATACGCATCATCAGATCCAGACGAACTCGCTCTGGGAACTGAGACAGGATCTCAGCCGATTGATCGGCATCGAGGTACGACAACACAATAGTTTGAATTTGAGGGTGCTCGTTGATGATAATGCTCGCCACCTGACGAGGATCCATCCACTTAAGCGAATCCAAACCTTTCGAACCTGTGCCGAGAAGGATTTGGTCAACAAGGTTATTCGCCTTGTCTTCACCCAGAGCAGCAACTAACGCATTACGCATGAAGTCTTCGCTGCCCATACCAATGTTGGTGTACTTCTGAATATCATCTAAGAAAGCACGGTGCACAGCGCCTACTTTCTCTTGGGATAGGTCTGTAGCTCGCGCCATCGCACTACCCACACGCTGAACCTGCTTTGGCTCTAGGTGACGAATAATACCAGCAGCATCTTCTTCATTTAAACTGAGCAACAAGATCGCAGCGCGCTCATCGCCTGAGATAGAGCCGATATCCACGCTAGAGACATCAAGCACTTCACCGCCTTCAGTTTGTTGTGGAACTATTTCGTTAGCCATCTACCATCCAATTCTTAACTACTTGAGCTGCTAGCTCTGGTTCATTCGCTACAAGTGCACGTACTGCTTTCAGCACGTCCTCGTCTTTATGAAGGTTTGGTAAGTCGATACTTGAACCAAATTCAAACAGCTCACCACCTTCAATATCACCACCAATTAAGCTGGTTTCGCCGTCGGCACCAATTGGCATGCCATCAGGTCCGTACATCTGTTCATCGTTGTCTGCTGCTGGGTTAAGCAGTTTCTTCATTGCAGGGCGAACAAGTACCAACACCACCACAATGATAACCAAGGCACTTGCAAACCAACGAACCCAATCATTGAAGTTTGGATGCTCCCAGATTGGCACATCAGCAACAACATCTGTTACTTGAGGTGCAAACTGCATGCTTAATACGTTGAGCAAATCACCACGAGTTTCATCAAAGCCCACCGTACCAATCAGTACTTGGCGAATCGCATTGATCTCGCTCGCCGGAATCGGAGTATGAACCACTTCACCCGTATCTGGGTTCAAGGATTGGCGGTCTTTGATCGCAACAGAAACCGTCTGACGATTAACCGTGCCGCTCTGTTTACGTTCATGACTGATGGTGGTGTCTAGCTCAAAGTTTCGAGTCGCTTCTTTGTGAACAGAGCCTTGACCTGTCATCGCGCCGTCTTTCATCTGAGCCACATCTTGTGGAATTGAGGCATCCGCTGGAGGCTGGTTACTCAACGCACCCGGAATACCCGCCACCGTATTTCCATTGTTGTAATCTTCTAAGGTGTATTCACTTCGAGTCGCCGGTGTATTCGGATCAAAACGTTTTCTGGTTTGCTCCACAGCACTGAAATCGAGCTGGATATCAACCTGAGCGGTGTAGTTACCAAACCCAAGAATAGGAATCAGGATGGAGTCAATTTTTTCACGCAGCGCTTGTTCTTGATTGCGCTCTAACTCGTGTTCTTTACGACGCGCCGCTGACATAGGGTCTTGAGAGCCTGAGCTCAACAATCGGCCATGCTGATCGGTCACCGTAATACGTGAGGTTTTCATTCCCGGAACGGCACTTGCCACCATATCCACAACAGAATCAACTTCTTGCTGCTTGAGGTTAGTACCTGTTTTTAGAGTTAGGAATACAGAAGCAGAGGCTTCTTGATTATGACGTACAAAAACACTCTGCTTCGGCAGGGCCAATAAAACCTGAGCTTTACGCACCTGTTTCATCTGCTCAATGGCTTTGGCAAGTTGTCTTTCGCGGCTTAATTTAAGGCGTTCTTGTTCTAAACGTTGTGATACACCAAAACCCATGTCTTGCATGAGGATGTCATCACCCGCGTTTCGCTCTTGATTCAAACCCGCTCGTACCATATTAAGCTTTAATGAGTTGTACTCACTCGCCGGTACTGAGATGGTATTGCCTTCAAGCGTGTACTGGATCTTTTGCAGATCCAAGTAATCAAGAACGGGGATCAATTCTTCTGTTTCGTAAGCCCCTAATGGACGCATTTCTGGCTCTTTTACCCAGAAAAACAGCATCACAATCAGCGCTACACAGATAGAGATAGAAAGGACTAAGACGACCTGACGAAGTAAATCGAGATCACCGACAGCCATATCGAACTTCGATGAACTGCGTTCACCTAGATCGGGATTTTGCCCTTCTCCGTCTAGCTCGGAGCCTGCAATCAGTGCGTGGTCGTTGCTATCGCTTACGGTTAAATCTGTTGTTTGACTATTATCTGCCACTATTTAACTACCCAACTTATACCGGCATATTCATCAGCTCTTTGTACGATTCGACCAATTTATTTCTAATTTGGATCGTCGCCTCAAAAGCCACACTAGATTTATTACGAGCAATCATCACGTCCGATAGGGATACGCTTTGGTCGCCACTATCAAAACGAGCTTGAAGATCACCTGAAGTCTTTTGTAATGAGTTCACATTATTGATGGCATTAGTCAGCATGTTGCCAAAATCTGCACCGACCGCTTGCCCCGTTGCTGCGGGACGCGCGCTGGCAGCTTCGACCATCATTGCCTGCATTTCGCCTTGTAAACCATCTATTCTCATCTACTACCTCAGGAGTCAAAATTATGACCATCTATTTAGCTATATTATTGACAGAGCAATTAGCGTGCCACACATTTAATTGACTAGATATCGTATTACACTAGTCAGAAAGCTGACACTACTAATCTATCCTCAGTTTGGGATATCTATTCCAGCATCGCGCATTTTAGCCAACTTGTAACGCAGTGTACGAGGGCTAATACCCAGTTTTTCAGCCATATCTTTGCGTCGACCATTACATGCAATCAGGGTTTCAAGAATGATCGCATACTCTTGATCTCTAAGCTCATTACCTAACCCTTCGCTGCTAGCCGCAATTTTATTGATTGGGTTTGCTTCGGCAATAGGCTTGATTTCTGGCGCAGCTACGTCAGTGCCTTCGACGATTTGTTGTAGGCTGCTTGCGTCTTGCCAATCGACACCTTCAAGAAGGATATGCTCACCAGAGATGTTCTCTTGTTCGCTCAATATTAACGCACGCTGTACCACATTGTCTAATTCGCGAACATTGCCCGGCCACGGATAATTGACGAGTTTACTGATCGCTTGTGCTGACATAACGGGTACAGGCATACCAAGTTTGGTGCAGTGGCGCTCGACTAAGTGCTTGGCTAAAGGCTCAATATCGCCTTTACGCTCGCACAATGGAGGCCAAGAAATTGGGAATACATTCAGGCGGTAGTATAAATCCTCACGGAAATTCCCTTCAGAAACATACTGCTTTAGGTCGCGGTTACTGGTTGCCAGAACACGAACATCCAGTTTGATACTCTTACGGCTACCAAGACGTTCAACTTCGCGCTCTTGCAACACGCGCAGTAGTTTTGCTTGTAGGCTAAGATCCATTTCACTGATCTCATCCAACAAAATAGTACCGCCTTGAGCTTGCTCAAATTTACCAGGACAAGCTTGAATAGCACCAGTAAACGCGCCTTTATCGTAGCCAAACAGTGTTGCTTCCAACATGTTATCTGGAATCGCGGCGCAGTTAATCGCAACAAACGGACCGTCTTTACGGCTCGAAGCGTTGTGAATATAGCGAGACATGACCTCTTTACCAGAACCACTTGGCCCCAACACCATGACGTTAGCATCGGTTTTAGCCACCTTATCAGCCAACATCATTAGCTTGATGCTTTTCTCATCGGCAACGATGGCATCGCCATTATCATCCGATTTTACCGGAGCATAACGGCTCACCATATTGAGCAGTACTTCAGGCGCAAATGGCTTTGCCATATAGTCTATAGCGCCCTCTTTCATTGCGGCAACGGCGTCTTCAATGTTGGCATACGCTGTCATCAACAATACTGGTAGATTTGGCCAATGCTGCTTGATGTTTCTCAATAACGCCAAGCCACCCATGCCCGCCATCTGCACGTCAGATACGACAATATCAACGGAGTTCGATTTTAATTTTACCAGAGCATCTTCCGCACAATCCGCTTCCAGCCATTCATAGCCAGCAAGCGCGAGAGTATCGACAAGGGCTTCGCGTAGACCTTCATCATCTTCGACGATTAACACTTTGCTTTGAGCCATAGGATTCTCCAGTGTAAATTCAGTTAAAACTTATTAGTCTTCAGAAGAAGCGCTTCTTTCCAGCGGTAGACACATAGTAAAGCATGCGCCGTCCCCTTCTTCTGATATCAATTCCAGTCGGCCTTCATGTGCTCGACAGACCATTTGTACAACGGCTAAACCTAGACCTGTACCTTGCGAACGAGTGGTAAAGAAGGGTTCCATAATTTTACCTTGAAGCTCTTTCGGTACGCCGGGGCCACTGTCTTGCACTGATATCTTAAGCTCGCCGTTTACGGGCCTAAAAAAAACATCAATCTGCGATTCTTTACCCGCAATTTGAACCGCGTTCAACACTAGGTTGCTTAACGCTGAGGCGATAGCATTGGCGTTGCCGAACATTTGAGTCTGTTCGCCCTCAACTTCTTGGCAATAATCAATCTGGTTAGTTTTAAATGCCGCTTCCACCATAGGGTGAAATTCAGTGATCAATTCAGCCACAGTAAATGGCTTAACGACTTTGTTGTCACCACCTTTGGCAAACAACAGCATGTCGTTCACTTGCTTCTCTAAGTCATGCAATCTATCCATAAGCTTAGATTGAAAGCGCGTTTTTGTTGCTGGCGGCAGGTTCGGCGCGGCAAGGTTTGATGCATACAACATCGCACTAGAAAGTGGCGTACGAACCTGATGCGCCAACGAGGCTACCATTCTGCCTAACGACGACAAGCGCTGAAGATCACTCACGCGAGACTGTAGAAGACGAGTTTCTGTCAGGTCGGTAATCAAGATAAGTTGACCCGTGGTAGAAGCTGAAATAGCCAAACGAACCTTACGCCCATTCTTCAGTGAGATCTCATGTCCATCATCGTCTTTAGGGTCAAAGGCACTTTGAATCACCGAAAACCACTTCTCGCCCACCAGTTCCACACCTAAAATTCGGTGCGCTTCTGGGTTCGCTTCCCTTACTTCACCATGAGTATCTAACAAGATGACACCTGCTGGCATCACATCAAGCACTTGCTTATAGCGCTCAACCTGCTGTTCAACTGAATCTAGGTGTGACTGATTTTCTGATTCGTTAGATCCGTGCATGTCAAAAATTTGCCTCAAATACTAAAACAGCCTGACACGTAAAACACGCGTCAGGCTATTTGCTATATTTATCACATAGTTAAGCAAGCAACAACTCGACTATGCCCTCTCTATTCTCTCAACCAAAACGATGCTTTAACTCAACACCCGTCTTAATTTGATATCGCTGAACACGAATCTGAGCTCTATCGCTGTAGATTATACTTCCGCATTTTTTCAACCAGAGTGGTTCTGCGCATTCCAAGCATGTCTGCAGCACGGGCAACAATGCCACCCTGCGCTTCCAAGGCTTGGTTAATCATGTTCACTTCCATATCCGCGAGTAGCTCTTTCAAGTTAACCCCTTCTGGCGGTAACTCTTGAGGCGCATTAGCATTGTCGGCAATATCATCTTGCTGATCAAAACTGAAATCTTCTGAGAATAAGTCAGCAAGTGCATCACGCTCTTGCTCCTCTTCAGATCCAAAGCTATTAAACTCTGGCTGGAACTCAGGGATATCGCTGTATCGATATTTAGTTGGCAGGTGATTCACATCAACCAAGCTGTTTGGATACAAGATAACCATTCGTTCAACCAGGTTCGCTAGTTCACGAACGTTACCTGGCCAGTAATGCTCCATCAAAGAGTTGATAGCACGAGCCGTGAAACAGATAGGCATGCTGCCTTCCGCTTCCATTCGAGTCATCAGCTCTTGAAGCAACAGTGGAATATCTTCTTTACGATCTTGAAGCGCCGGCATTTCAATCGGGAATACATTTAAGCGGTAGTAAAGATCTTCACGGAACGAATCATCGTCGATCATATCTTCAAGGTTGCGGTGGGTTGCCGCAATCACTCTAACATCAGCTTGTATGGTGCTATTGCCACCTACACGCTCAAAGCATCGCTCTTGCAGTACTCGTAGCAGCTTAACTTGCATCGCCATCGGCATATCGCCAATTTCATCAAGAAACAGTGTGCCACCTTCAGCCAATTCAAAACGGCCTTTACGTGCGGTAATCGCCCCAGTAAATGCGCCCTTCTCATGACCAAACAGTTCACTTTCAAGCAAATCAGGTGGAATCGCGCCACAGTTTACAGGAACAAAAGGCCCTGAACGACGTTTAGAGTGATAGTGAATGTTACGCGCTACGACTTCTTTGCCTGTACCAGATTCACCAAGAATCAGCACGTTCGCTTCCGTAGAAGAGACTTGTTCAATTAAGTGACGTACTTCTTGAATGCCAGCACTTTGTCCTACTAGGCTGCGAAACAGGGTGTTCTTGCGTGCCGAAGACACAACTTGAACACCTTTGCGGCCTAAGAAGTCTTTACAGTGTCTTAATGCATCACTTAATTGCGGGTAGTTAAGAGGAAGTTCAAGCTCACCAACATAGTTAGTCAACTCGTCAACCGGGTGATTGTTTTTGCCAATCACCAGTAAAGGGATGTGATTGGCGTGAACAAGCTTCTCATTCAGTAATGCGTTGAAGCCTTTACCTTTAATGGTACCAATAATGCAGCCGGCCCACTGTAGTGACCAGTCAACTTTACGTGCTTGTTCAGAGCTGATTACTTCGCAGCTCTCTCCTACAAACTCTAATATTGTGCTTAAATTGTGAAGATCTTGAGCGTTATCATCGACGACAAGCAGTTTTGCCAAACCTTGCATAAGTAGGAATTATTGCCTTTATTTTGGTGCGATGCGGAAAAACGGTGAGCAACGTAGTCTATAAAACAGTGAGATGTATCAATGATTATGGTCTACGTGGACAAATTTAGGAAATCAGCAACGAAAAAAGCCATTAGGCTATCTAATGGCTTCTATTTTATTTGATTAAAAAAATAAGGCAACCAACCAATTAAGGGATATGAGATTGGTTAAAACTGCAATTTTTCTTTAAATACCTACGTCAGCGGACGTCAAGTTGTGATATTCGTTCGGAATTTGGTCCCAAGCGCTCTTAATTTCGCGAATAATATCGATAACATCATCAATAGGCTGTGGGTCATTTTTGTGATTTGCCGCAGAAATTTGCGTGATCATGAACTCATAAAGTTGATCTAGGTTTTTCGCAATATCGCCACCATCGTCCATAGATAGGCAACTACGTAGGCTAATAATGATATCTAGAGCCTTACCAAGTCGCTCACCTTTCACTGGGATGTTGCCTGCTTGCATTGCCGCTTTGCCTTGAATCAAACGCTCGATAGCACCGGCCATTAGCATTTGTACAATCTTATGCGGTGAGGCAGCCGTTAGCTGACTATCCACTGATACCTTTTTATATGCCTGTAAAGAACCGCGCATAGTAAACCTCTTCTATAAAAACTTTTTGTATTGTTGAACTGATTTAGCGCCGTGACGGTATTTATGTAGGGTCTTACCTACTCGACTCGTCTCAGACTGCATCAATTCGACTAATTTTCTGGTTCTGGTAATGGCTTCAAACCATTCAGAACTTTGCTTAACGTCGGGATGTGAGTCGATTATTTGAAGCACGTTTTGCAATAACTGTTCTCTGTTATCGACAAGCTGCGTTATTTCTTCAGCATTAATTTCACTAAATTCCAGTTTAGAGATAATTAGTTGATCGAGTTCACAAAGCTCTTGTAGCTGGCTATTCATCTATTAGCCCAACGCATTCATCATACTGCCCAGCTGAGATTGCATCTTACTGGTCGCATCTTGCATGGCTGTGAACTTAGAGTGGGTACGGCTCTCTAGGCTGTCCATGCGGCGGTCGAGCGCGCTTTGGTCATCAACCAAACGGTAGTTTTGCTCGACCAAGCTCTTTTCTCTAGTACGGATTGAACCCGTGATACCTGTGATACCTTGAATCGCATCTTCCACTTTTTTGGCGAAACCGTTGTTGCCACCAAAGAACTCACCCAACTTATCAAAGTTATTGTTGAGTTGACGGTCAAGCATATCGTAGTTGATTTCTAGCGAGCCTTGTCTTGTGGTGGTGATACCGAATTCAGTCAAAGACTTTAGATTGTCTGGCGCACCTTCGATACTTGATGAGAACACACCTTTTAATCGTGAGTCGGCGTTACGCACGGTACTGTCACCAGACAGCGGGCCTTTTTGGCCAGTCGTTGGGTCAACACCCGCCAAGTTTTTAGACACTTGGTAAAACTGATTATAAGAATTAACAAAAGCTTCAATGTCTTGGCGAACACTATTACGGTCGTACTCCACACCAATTTCTGCCGGCGGCTTATCTTTTGGCGTTTTTCCTTTCACCGTAATATCAATACCTTCAATGGCATCTTCAATCACATTGTTATTACTAGAGAGTTGAGCAACACCATCTAGGACAACCATAGAATCTTGGCCAGCCTGAACTTCAGTCATTCCACTATAGGTATCAAAAGATTGCTGTGCTTGTTCAAGGTCTGCTTGCGCTTTATCGACCTTCTCTAAGAGCTCGCGCTCTTCGGGTTCTAATTTGGCACGCTCAATTTTCTTGGCTTGCTCTGCGGTGAGTTCGCCTTTTTGAACTTTCTCAGCCAACTCCGCTTTTTCTTGTGAAATCTTCTCTTCGATACGCGCTTGCTCAGCCTCAAGCTTTTGTTGGGCTTCTTTCGGTGTCACGTATGAATCGGTCAGAGTACCTGAGGCAGCATTTGACCACCCCGGCACATCGGGTGCCTTCTCTATCGCTTTTTCATCAAGCTCAAGTTCTGGTGTGTAGTAAGAATCTAAAAGCGTACCTGACGCGGTTTCAGTCCAGCCAGGGATATTATCTTCAGGCATCACAGACTTTGCCGCTTGAGCTGCGTCTAGGGCGGCTTGGCCGTCGGCGGCTGCTTGCTCACCGTAGCTGAGACTTTTAGAGTCTCCGTCAACATCTGAAGTAGAATCGGTTTGGGCTGCTGGGATGATATTGCCATCTTTATCGAGTGTTTCATTCGCATTTGGGTCATCGCTAGCGATCACTTCATCGATGAGTTCAACGGCTTTTCCTGCAGGGGTTAGAGCTAGAATATCTTGAGCAGCAACGCGCGCTTTCTCTAGCGCTTTAACACGTTCTTCAAGCGTTTTGTATTCGAGTTTTTTTAAGGGATTGGCAGCATCTGACTCAACATTAATGCTGATCTGCTGATCTGAACCAGACTGGTTCGAGGCAATAATAAGTCTTGGACCTTCGACATCGTTGATAATAGATGCACGAACGCCTGGGTTGCTATCTGCACCGTTGATACCACGAACAACTTCGATAAGTCTCGATCTGTCGCCAACTTGCACGTCAAAGCTGTCATCACCAAGCGAAACCTGCAGCTTACCTGGGCCAAATTTCATGTCCTCTGACAGTACATCAGAAGCCACTTTATGGCTTTGGGCAAGCTGCAACACATCGATGGCATATTTGCCAGCGATCGCTTCGGTAGTCGCGGTTGCAGAGACAAGCGCTTCATCGGTACTTTCCACTGTTCGCACAGCAAAAGCTTTTTCCTGACGAAAGTTTGTCATCAGGTTTTTCATCGAATCAAGGGATTCTCTGAGTCTTCCATAGGCACTAATGCTGGTATCGATTCGCGTTCGTTCATTGTCGATTCGTTGCTGTTTAGGTACACGCTCCGAATCAACAATTTTGCTGACCATGGAATTGATATCCATGCCAGACGAAATCCCCATTGGGCCAAAACTCATTAAATCACCTCAATAATACGACTTAAACCTTCACCTCAAATATTCGACTATTCGAGTTTTGGGCTGCTAGGCGTCTTAGAATTTCAAGCATTTCTTCATCAGGGATCTGGCGAATAATATCACCGGTTGTGGTCTCATAAATGGTCACCACATCTCTCCCAGATTCTTCATCGACCTTAAAAGCCACACCTTTATTGAGAGAGGAGATAAACTCGTTTACCTTCTCCACCATTTTGACTCGCTCTTCATCATTTAACTCTTGTCTATGTTGAGCTAATTGAATCGCCGCTTCGGTAGCTTGCTCTTTCGATTTCTCTACCTTGTCATAAGATGTTGCTTCTTTTAGTCGCGAAAGACTCGACGCACTACTACCTTCATCGCTTGCAATTTTAATGCCATTAGGTGAGCCATAAGGCTGGATGTTCGATGCGTTGGATGATATTTCCATAACACTCTCCCTCCCTCCTTTATGAGCCAAACAGTAAAACTCTACCCAGAGTAGAGTTTACCGCTACTTACCGAGGTAAGTTTAGCCCAATAAGCTTAGAGCTGCTGATGGTGACTGTTTTGCTTGAGCTAGGATAGAAGTACTCGCCTGTTGTAGGATTTGAGACTTCGTCATAGCTGTTGTTTCTTTCGCGTAATCGGTATCTTTGATACGGCTCTTAGACGCATTAACGTTTTCGTTGATGTTGTCTAAGTTGCTGATTGCATGGTCAAAACGGTTTTGGAAAGCACCTAGAGAAGCACGTTGGCTATCAACAGATTTTAGAGCACCATCAATGATAGATACTGCTTCGTTTGCACCTGCAACAGAAGTTACGTCGATATCGTTAACGGTAACGTCTTTACCAGCACCGATACCTAGTTCGCCCGCAAGGCTGCCGCCAAACTCAACATCACCTTCAACTTTTTGGCTTGAAGCGAAAAGTTGCAGTTTACCGCCTTCACCCACAGACGCTTTAACGTCTTGGCTTTGACCATTGATGTAAGTTGCTAGCTCTTCGATATCGTTGCCTTCTTTAGCAGAGATAGATAGCTCTTGCGCTTCACCAAACTTATCGTTGTATTTGATTGTTAAATCAGCACCCGCACCTACACGCCAAGAAGCATCTTTGCCTTCTGTAACGCCGTAGCTCTTACCACCCATGTCTTGAGTGTCAGTACGCATGTTGCTCATAGATAGCATTACTGCTTCACCTGAGTCAGCACCGATTTGGAAAGATTGGCTGCCGTAAGTACCGTTCAGAAGCTTGTTACCACCAAAAGAGGTCGTTTCAGCGATACGGTTAAGTTCTGTGTTTAGAGCAGAGACTTCTTCTTGGATCGCAACACGTTCAGATTTGCTGTTCGAACCGTTTGAAGATTGAAGAGAAAGGTCACGCATACGTTGCAGAATGTTGGTTGACTCATTCATTGCACCTTCAGCTGTCTGTGCAATAGAGATACCGTCATTCGCGTTTTTCACAGCCATATCTAGGCCACGACTTTGCGACGTTAAGCGGTTAGAGATTTGTAGGCCTGCAGCATCATCTTTTGCGCTATTGATTTTATAGCCAGAAGACAAACGCTCCATTGATTTTTGAGTACCTTCAGCCGCGCTATTTAGGTAGCGCTGAGCCGTCATTGCAGACACATTTGTGCTTACATTAATCGCCATAGTTGATCTCCTTTAGGCATTTTTTAATGTACTTATGTGACTCTCACCTCACACTAATACATGTCAATTTTGTTTATGCACCAGTGTCTCTCTCACCTTACATTGGTACATATCATTTCTCTCAATCCCTTTAACGGCGCCTTAATTAGAAGCTTTAATAAAAAATGCGCTTTTTTTCATATTCTTTTCAACAACAAAGGAAAGTGTGATCGGGCTTCAATTAATAGGGCGACATTCGCTAAAGTTGCCCCATTATTTAAGTTAATGAGCGTAGTGTTGAATATAAAGTCAGAAGAGATCCCTGATATCTCGTTCTACTCGATTCTGGGGTGACGAAAGACTGCTTCGATGTAGTAAGCGAGGAAACCATCATTTCCCAATTCCCGTCACTCCCTACAGTGAGGAGCGAGCGTGATAGGGAATCTCGCTTTCCAATCAACGACCAACACCAAAACTCCCCCCTTCTCCAAATTGCAGGCAATAAAAAACCCAGCCGAAGCTGGGTCTGTTTAGCGCTCATCTCTCACCACGAGCTAATTTGTGGAAGCCTAACGTTGACGCTTATAGTCAACGTGGCTTTTTAATCGATTAACCTAGTAGGCTAAGTGCCGAGTTCGGAGCTTGCTTCGCTTGAGCAAGAATCGAGCTTGAAGCTTGAGAAAGGATCTGAGACTTAGTCATCTGAGTCGTTTCTTTCGCGAAATCGGTATCTTTAATACGGCTCTTAGATGCGTTAACGTTCTCGTTAATGTTGTCTAAGTTGCTGATAGCGTGGTCGAAACGGTTTTGGAAAGCACCTAGCTCAGCACGGTGGCTATCTACATACTTAAGTGCCGCATCGATAATAGCTACAGACTCTTGTGCGCCGCCAACTGATGTTACGTCGATAGTATCAACCGTTACGTCTTTGCCAGGTTGCATGCCTAGTTCGCCAGCCAGGCTGCCAGAGAATGCCACTTCGCCTTCAACCTTGTTGTTACCAGTAAACATTTGTAGCTTACCGTCTTCAGTTACAGACGCTTTAACAGAGTCTTGTTGACCGTTGATGTACGTTGCTAGCTCTTCGATGTCGTCACCCGCTTTTGCGCTGATGTCGATTTCTTGTGCTTGACCGAAGTTATCAGTGAACGACATTTTTAGGTCGTTAGAGCCTGCTTGAACGTTCCAATCTTTATCTTTCGCGTTCTCAGTTTGGTAGCTCTTACCACCCATCTGAGCGTTATCAGAGCGCATGTCTTTCAGTTGAAGCATTACCGCTTCACCGTTGTCTGCACCGATTTGGAATGATTTAGTACCGTGAGTACCGTTAAGCAACTTGTTGCCACCAAAAGACGTCGTTTCCGCGATACGGTTCAGTTCGTCGTTCAGCGCTGTTACTTCTTCTTGAATCGCTACACGCTCAGATTTTGAGTTTGAGCCGTTTGAAGATTGTAGAGACAAATCACGCATACGTTGCAGGATGTTAGTCGTCTCATTCATTGCACCTTCAGCTGTTTGTGCAATTGAGATACCGTCGTTCGCGTTACGTACAGCAACATCAAGACCACGACTTTGAACGTTCAAACGGTTCGAGATTTGTAGACCCGCAGCGTCATCTTTTGCGCTGTTGATTTTTGAGCCAGAAGCTAGACGCTCCATTGATGTTTGTTGTGCGCTGTTTGCGTTGTTTAGGTAACGTTGCGCTGTCATCGCTGAAACGTTTGTATTTACATTCACTGCCATGGTGATTTCTCCAATTGATTTTCCGGTATAGCGGTTTCCGACGTCTCGGAAAACCAAGTAGTTCTCTCAAAGTTACTTTTAATAACGGCGCGAAAATCAGAAGCTTTAGAAAAACTTTCAAAAAACCACAAAAAAAATATTAATCTAATATTTATCAACAACTTAATTTTTATCATTTTCTAATACAGCGATAGATTTCAATTGGAAAAAGATCTTAATCTGTTCAGAAAGCGTACGAACCGCCGTCTAAATGGCTCAAGGTCGAGAAATGATCAATCGCCAAAGATCTCTGACTTACGCAAATCTTGTGTAATAGATGACATTATTTGTCGTGAAGAAGAACCATCAAATAGAGATTTGGAAAAGGTAGTGCGAGAAAGTTCACAGGAAAATAAATAGCAAAAACAAGAAATACAGAAAGGAAAAAGCCCCTTTTCCTTTGAGAGAACCGGGGCTAGTTGGCGCGTCAGAGCCTGTGTGGAGATCATCGAGAAATGAACACATTTCCGACTTGCCGTTGCATTCTTACTGTAAAAATGGATAGCAGGTGAGAGATGAGAGAGCTAAACACTCAATAGTAAGTATGCTTGCCAGTTTCCCTTGCTGCATGGCTCACGTCTGAACACGAGCAGCGAGTTCAACCAATAACTATTGCAATAGTGACATCGCAGAGTTAGGCAACTGTTTCGCTTGAGCAAGTATCGAAGTACCTGCTTGTTGCAGAATTTGTGATTTGGTCATTTGCGTCGTCTCTTTCGCAAAGTCCGTATCTTTGATTCGGCTGTTTGAAGCGTCTACGTTCTCTTGTACGTTTGCCAAGTTATTAATACTGTGGCTTAGACGGTTCTGCTTTGCACCCAAATCAGCACGCTGTGAATCTACGTATTTCATTGCAGAATCAATCACGCTAATAGCATTCTGTGATCCTGCTACGCTCATCAAACTAATATCTTGAACCGATGTTGCGCGGCCTTCACTCTTAATACCTAGCTCAGACGCTAGACCACCAGAGATAGACATTGGGCCGTCAAGGTCAGGTTCAGCAACGAACAGTTGAATGCGACCATCATCAGTAACCGATGCGTTCACAAGATCAGACTGACCATTAATGTAAGTCGCAAGCTCTTCGATATCATCGCCCGCTTTGGTATTGATATCTAAAACGATGTCTTCACCCGCTTTGGTTTTGAATTCGAACTTAAGATCGCTCGCTGTTGGCGGCACTTCCCAGTTCTTATCTTTCGCGTTTTCTGAATCGAACGTAGTACCACCCATACGGTAGTCATCTGCACGGATACTTGTCAGAGCCATGATCATTGCTTCACCAGAGTTAGAACCGATCTGGAATGAAGCTTCACCGAATGAACCGTTCAGTAGACGACGACCACCAAACGATGTGGTTTCCGCAATACGGTTAAGCTCATCTTGAAGTGCCATTGACTCTTCGTTCAGTGCAGTACGCTCTGCCGGCGAGTTAGTGCCGTTTGATGATTGAATCGCTAGATCACGCATACGTTGTAGTACGTTAGTCGATTCGTTCATCGCGCCTTCTGCTGTTTGAGCAATCGAAATACCGTCGTTGGCATTACGCATTGCCACATCAAGACCACGAGACTGAGCGGTTAGACGGTTCGAGATTTGCAGACCTGCCGCATCATCTTTCGCGCTGTTGATCTTGTGACCAGATGACAAACGCTCCATAGAAGTCGCTAAGTCATTAGATGCTTTATTCAGGTAACGCTGTGCTGTCATAGCAGATACGTTAGTGCTTACATTGATAGCCATTTTGCTCTCCTTATGAGTTCGCAAAGTTTCTGCGAAGCGGCCAGCTTTACTCTCATATGGATAAGCACTGACCGTGTATTACTCGATAAACCCTATACAAGGTTTAAGATCTGTATTAATCATTTATAACCAACACAGATACAAGTTGTATGCCAAGTTTAATAT
>NZ_JBFRTN010000086.1:0-21895 GCF_041474095.1 Vibrio sp. 10N.222.54.A3 | reverse complement strand
CGCGATGAACCTTTTTATTTACTTAGCGTTTTATGTAGCTAAGCTTAGACTTTCTTGAAGATGATAGAGGTGTTGATTCCACCAAAAGCAAAGTTGTTGCTCATCAAGTATTCAACATCCAATTCGCGACCTGAGCCCGTGATGTAATCGAGCTTGCCGCACTGTTCATCGACATTCTCTAGGTTTAGGGTTGGGCTGAACCAACCGCTGTGCATCATCTCTAGGCTGAGCCAAGCTTCAATCGCACCACATGCGCCAAGCGTATGGCCAAAGTAACTCTTAAGAGAGCTAATAGGCACTTCGCCAAAGATATTCGCTGTCGCGTTACTTTCAGCGATGTCACCTTTTTCAGTCGCAGTGCCATGCGCCGAGACATAGCCAATCTTTTCAGCTGGAAGTTGTGCGTCTCTCAATGCTTTTTCCATACAGATTTGCATGGTTTCCATTTGAGGTTGGGTCACGTGGGCGGCATCGCAGTTGCTAGCGAAACCAATGATTTCGGCATAAACTTTTGCGCCGCGAGCAACCGCATGTTCGTACTCTTCAAGTATCAGAGTACCTGCTCCTTCACCAATCACTAGGCCATCACGCTCACTGTCGTATGGGCTTGGCGATTTCTTGGGTGTGTCGTTTTTTAAGCTCGTAGCGAAAAGGGTATCGAAAACGGCAGACTCAGTTGGGCATAGTTCTTCACCACCACCGGCAACCATCACGGTTTGGTAGCCGTGCTTAATTGCTTCATAGGCGTAACCAATAGCTTGGCTTCCTGAAGTGCATGCACTGCTGGTGGGAATCACGCGGCCGCGCAGTCCAAAGAACAGACCTACGTTTACCGCAGCAGTGTGTGGCATCATTTGTACGTAGGTTGTCGCCGTGATCGCTCGTGTCGATTTCTCGTTCAGCATCACGCCAAACGCACCAACGGCGTCGGTACTGCCGGTTGAAGAACCGTAAGCGATTCCGGTTTCGCCATTGGTTAATACATCGTGACCAATTAAGCCAGCTTGTCCTAAAGCATTTTCTGTCGCAACGGTGGCTAGGCGCGATACACGACCCATGCCACGCACTTGCTTACGCTTATAGTGTTTTGGCAGTTGAAAGTCATCAATTGGTGCGGCAAGTTTAGTATTGAGTCCATCATATTGCTCAAAACTTGGCATATATTGAGTCGCATTTTCACACGCTTTCAGCTTTGGCTCGATTTGTTGCCAGTCGTTACCAAAGGCAGTAACACCTGACATACCAGTTACAACAACGCGGCGGGTCATACTAAGCCTCCATTGACTGAAATCACTTGGCGAGTAACGTAGCCTGCAATATCAGACATTAGGTAACTCACTAGTCCTGCTACTTCTTCTGGCTCACCCATTCGGCGCAGTGGTACTTGAGGAAGTGCATGATCTTTCACGTGCTCGTCAACCATACCGGTATCGATTAAGCCTGGAGCGACACAGTTTACTGTGATTTTGCGTTTTGCGAGCTCTAGAGCAAGGGACTTAGTTGCCCCAATCACACCAGCTTTCGCTGCAGCATAGTTAGTTTGTCCGCGGTTACCCATGATGCCTGATACAGACGCTAGAGTGACGATACGGCCGCCTTTGCGCTTTTGGACCATAGGCATTACACAAGGGTGAAGTACGTTGTAGAAGCTGTCTAGGTTGGTATGGATCACGCCATCCCACTCTTCTTCTGTCATGGCAGGGAATGCAGTGTCGCGAGTAATGCCTGCGTTGTTTACCACACCATAGTAAGCGCCATGTTCAGCAATATCAGACTCAAGCGTTTTGCGACATTCGCTGCGGTTGCTGATATCAAATTGGATAAGACGCCCAGCGCCACCTTGCTCGGTGATCGATTGTAGAGTCTCTTCAGCACCCTGTTTGTCACCCATGTAATGAACGGCGATTTCAAATCCGTCTTTCGCGAGTTGAATAGCGATCGCTTTACCAATGCCTTTGCTGGCACCAGTGACTAAAACCTGACGGGTCATGATGGGCTCCTAGTTTTCATTTCTTGTAATTTTTGTTCAGTTGGCACGTAGACATTGAGTTGGCATTGAGCCACTAACTCGCCTTGGTCTTCGACTCTCGCGGTAAACACGGCCATACCACTGTCTTCCATCAGTTGTTCAGCATAGATATCAAGGGCCTGACCTTGAGTAAACTCATCACACAGTGATTTATAGCGACGAGATCCAAGTAGGAAACCGATAGGGGGAGTGGTGCCGCTTTTCAGAGCATGGTATCCAGACCATGCCGCTACAGACTGCGCCATAAACTCGATGCCAACATATGCTGGTACTGTTTGAGATTCGGCATTAAAGAACAGGTTATGGTCACCGATATCGACCTGACAGTGGATCGACAACGCCTCTACGCTGATAGCACGATCGATTAATATCATCGGATCATCGTGAGGGAGAAGTTGGTCTACAGAAGGGATATCAGTCATTTACTACACCAAAAATCAGGCTAATGTTGTTGCCACCAAAAGCAAACGAGTTGCTTAAGATGTTCTTTGCTTTAAGTTTCTGTGAACAGTTTACCAAATCAATCTCAATATCTTCAGCTTTATCCTGACATTTTTGTAAGGGAAGCGATAAGTCATATTTCAAAATATGCCAAGCAATTGCAGCCTCAATCGCACTTGCTGCGCCTAGAGTATGCCCGGTCAATGGCTTGGTAGAACTTACGGGAACCTTGTTTGCAAAAATACGATGAATGGCTTTACTTTCCATCGAGTCATTGAGTGGCGTTGCTGTACCATGTGCATTGATATAACCGATGTCTTCTACGTTTAACTGTGCAGAATGTAGGGCTTTTTTCATTGCCTGTTCAGCGCCATTTCCTTCAGGGTGAGGCGCTGAAATATGGTGTGCATCAGAGCTATCACCACAGCCTAATAAGGCAACTTGAGGTGTGCTTTGAGTAGAATGAGCACGCTTGAACTTGGTTTTACTGAGCAACATAAATGCGGCTGCTTCACCAATATTGATGCCATCCCGAGATTCGCTAAATGGCTTACAATGTTTGGTTGAAAGGGCTTCAAGGCCATGGAAACCATTGAGCGTCAACTTACATAGGGTATCTACACCACCCACTAACACGGCATCAGCCATGCCTGAATCTAACAAGCGTTGGGCGGTCAGAAATACGCGGCCACTGGATGAGCAAGCCGTAGAGATGACATAATTTGGTCCCGTTAACGCGCAATATTGGCTAACGAACTCAGAAGTGTCACCAAGCTCTTGTTTTGAGTAATGGTAATCTTCTGGAAATGCACCATTTGCCAGTTTTTGTTTAAATGCCGCTTCACCGTCTGAGATACCCGAAGTACTGGTGCCAATTACTACAGCAATTCTATCTGCGCCAAATTGTGACTTTGCTTTCTCAATAGAGTCTTTGATTTGATTGAGAGCTGATAACGCCAGTTGATTGTTGCGAGTGGCATACTTCGCGAGAGTGGACGGAACCTCTGGTAGCTCACCTGCGATTTTGCCAACGACAGTGTGTTTGCCGTCGTTCAGCATATCACTCACTTCAATCATGTTTGGTTCACGTTCGCCTTTTAGGCAGTCATGAATGTCAGTAATACTTGAGCCTAGCGCTGAGTGGAAACCACAGTCTTGGATATAAATAGGCATAGTGTTTAGCTCTTACTTGGGTTATCGATAATCGTTGAATTTAACGTTTGTATCGTAATGGTGTAGCCTTGGGTCAAATGTTTAAAAACAATGTTGCCTGCTGTTTTGTGTGTATTCGGTTGTGCTTGGTAATCAATTCGGATGATTGCCTGCTTCTTGTCATTAAACACAGTGCGGCTGTTATCTGTATCGACCAAATGCCAGCCTATACCTTGTAGCGGTTGGGCCCATGCTTCTGCAGGCCACAAGGTGAGCATTAAATTAAACAGTACTTGTTCGGGCTGCGGTAGGGTAGCTCCGAGGCCAGATAGCACTTGTGTTTCAATGGCTTGGTTTTGATACTGCAGCGATAAGATGCGTGTACCCCAAGAAGAGAAGCCCGCTAAAACGACCTTATCGGGCGTGACTTCAACTTGAACCGGTAACTGCTGGGTATCCTCTTGCCAAGTCGCGCTGATCAACTGACTTGCCGTCAATGAGTATCCAAGATCCGCAGGAAGGGGTAAGGCTAATTCTGTCTCTTGATCGATTGCGACACTTGCACCAGTTGGCTGCTGAGAAACCATCGAGCAGGCACTGAGCATTACACCCACTAGCATGACGAAGGTGATTTTTAATGTCCTGATCATCTAAAAACCTCTCGAGAAGTTGGTCTTTCTACGTTTTTGCTATTGTTGATCGCGAGTGGCGAAAGTAGCCACGCGATAAAGATCCCTGTAAGAACAGTAACACCGAAGCTATGAATGGCATGAGTCTGACTTAGTGACAATAAGCCAAATGAAAGCAACGTCGTGAGACCCGATAGGGTAATCGCTAATAAGGTGCTTAGTGATTTTTTCTGCTCAGCAAAGAACAGGGTATAGTCGATACCAATCCCTAAAATTAGAATCAGTCCAAGCAGGTTAAATAGATTCAGTGTCGAGCCTAAAATGCCCGTGACCGCTAAACCTGCGACTCCGGCAATCAATGAAGGCAACAGCATTAATAGGCTTTGCTTAACACCGTAGCGCCAACCTAAAACCATCCCAATAGCGGCCAAAGCTATCAATAATAGCTCGGTGATCTTGACTCTGTATTCCGCAAAGAGAGCGGAGATTTCATCGGCTTTATTAAGGTATTTAACACCTTGTTGCTGAGCAAAGCTTGAATCGAGCCATTGAGAGAACAGAGCTGAGTTTGTAACGTCTTTGATCAAAATGACTGACGCCGCTTGTCCATCGATAGGTTTTAACCAAAGTGGTCGAACAGGTTCTGACACCGGTGATTCTAAAAATCCAGATACCGTGATTGGTTCGAATTCTGGTAGTTGTGGAAAAGTAGACCAACCTAGCGTGCTTTGTAGGATATGGCTTTGCTGGCGATAGAGTTGTTCAACCAATTGATAGTTATCATGCTGGTCTTGTTTACTTAACAACTGCTGATTGATGCTGCGATATCCTGATATACCTTGGCTATCGATTAAAGAGTCTAAGCTCACGGTGATTTCTGCCAGTTTTATGAGTAGCTTTTGATCGCTCTTAGCGGTCACCAGCAGCATATTTTGGCCACTGCCTAATCCTGATATCTCAGTAATGGCTTGCTCTTGCTGTTTGAGTTGATCAGGCATCGCTTGAAGTTGGCGAATATCGTCGTCGTAGCGAATTTGACTGAGTGATATCAAGCTAACGACAGTCACTATTAATGGTAAGCCAATTCTAAACTTTTGGTTGCTCCAGAGACTTAACCAAGTATGCCAAAGCTTCGACAAGGGAAGCGGGCGTTCTTGGCTCGGTTTTGCAGCTAAAACTGGGTACCAACACACCACGCTGGCGTAAGCCGCAATAAGCCCAATCGACGAAAACAGAGCAAGTTGCTGTAACCCCGGGAAAGGTGCCACCAACAAACCTAGGTAGCCAATCAAGCTGGTGATCAGACCCAAGGTGATCGCAACGAGAATATGTTTCAACCCTTTGTCGCTTTGCCATTGATTACCCGCCGCCAAACGATCGGTTAGGTAATGAAAAGAGTAGTCGATGGATACGCCAATCAAGCTGGCACCGAATACCAAACTAAATAGGTGAACCTTGCCGAAGATAGCGACGGTGCTTGCAAGCGCAACCAACAACCCAGTGCTGATGGAGAGCAAGGATAAGGCAAGTGGTAGGGCACTACGAAACGTCAGCCACACCAATAAAATAACACCGGCTAATGAGCCCAAACCAATAGTACTGATTTCTGATTTCGCGCTTTCGGTGCCGTAATTGGCGTAGAACACCACACCAGTATGCTGCACTTTGACGCCAAACTGCTTTTCGACTTCGCGCTCAATTGAATCAAGATCGGGAAGTTGCTCTTGAATCGCCAAGCTATAAGGCGAGCCAGCCAGTGTAGCTGTCACCAAAATATGAGTTTGGTCATTAGATTGAGCGGTGAGGTACCCCTCTTTCAGAACAAAGTTACTTGATTGAACGCCAACTGCGCTGATGTAGTCGCGAAATAGTAGAAATGGATCCATCGACAGTTCGGCTGCAGTGACGCCTGAGAACGGATTGTACAGAGACTGAATCACATATTGAGCTCGCGAATCCGGCGAGTGTGTCAGCGTCTCTTTTTGTTGTTGGGTCAGCAGTTGAGCTCGGTGACGAAAATAGAAGTCGCTCCACTGGCTTTGAGTACTGGCGTTGATTTTTCCTTGAACTTGCTTAAACAGAGTTGGCTGGCTTGAGAAAGCTCTTTGGTTAAGTTTTTTTTCAAAAGCGTCAGTCGCTGTCATGGCTTGTTCGACGTCGGAGGCACTTATGATAAAGACCACTTGCTCGCTCATCGAGCTGGATATCTGCTGAAAGGCTTGCTCTACTATGGGGTCTTGCTGGTTTTCTGGCAGCAATTTCATGATGTTGCTTTCAATGGGTACTGACGAAGAAAAAGCGAATTGTTTGATCAACAATCCGCTAAATAGCACTACGACAACAAGCCAAGCAAGGGCTAGACTAGAATTGGAATTGTTGCGCTTCAGCATCTGATAATACTTCCGGTAGATGGCTTAACTGGCTAAATTCGATCACTGTGCTGTCTCCACGAACTTCTCTAAGTTCGATACGTTCAATGTCACCTTGTCCTTGCAGCGTGATGGCTTCAAACACCGCGTTCATTGGTGCATTCTTTGGCTTTAGAGTGAGTGTCCATCGTGTGTCTTCTGAACTTGAGTTTGCACTTTCATCAGAATTTTTCGCAGTTGCTGGTTCAAATGAAAGTGAGAATTGCTCTTGAAGCTTTTGCGTATCCCCATGAAACACTGACAAGAAGATATGGCTGAAATAAAACGCCATCGGGTTTTCTTTGTCGGTGATGATTTTAGCGGGTTGATCTGCAAACCTTTGGCTCAGTTTGTTATCGGTTAGCACTAAGCTCACAGGGAAGGGGGTCGCTTGTGTCCAAAGTAAACCATTCGACTTGTCTAACAGGAAAGTACCTTGTGATGTTAAAGGTTGGGCGAACATTTCCATGTTGCGTGTTTGAGTGAACTGACCACGAACGATACTATTTTCGCTTAACACGGTTTGTAGTTCTGTAATAGAACCGACAGCATTTGTGTTCTCGCTAGCGCCAGCAAAGTGACTAGCCATCATTGAAGCAAGCCCTAGCAGTGCGATACTGATTTGCTTACGGCCGTGTTTAAACAGACTCATGTTTCACCTGCTGCTGTGTGTTAGATACTTGAGATGGGTCTGATTGTTGGTCGTTTGGTTGCTGCTCAGCTGATTGGGGTAAGCAGCCAAATTGATGCCAGCGTTCGACTTTATCGGTAAACACCTTCGGCGAAGCAAAACACATCTCTTGCTCTTCAATGGTTACTGCAACCTGCATGGTGTGAGCGCGTGTCATACGAGCACCGGTGTTGGCATCGTGAATTTCGTAGTCAACACGCAAGCGGTTTTCCCATTCAGTTAACTTAGCGGATACCGTGATCTGATGATTAAACGGTATTGCTTTGATGTACTTTACGCGCGTGTCGATGATCGGCCACATGTAGCCCGAATCCTTCATCTCATGGTAGTTGTACTCAATCTTATCCATCATGATGCGCCTAACTTCTTCAAAAAATCGGAAGTAGTTGCCATGGTAGATCACGCCCATTGGGTCGGCATCTTGGAATGAGGTTACTAAAGTAACCTCTGATTTTAATGGATGAAGGATTTCAGACATAAATCGCTCTCAACAATATTGCGTAAAGGGTTAGCTACTCTAGGAGTAAAGTGACCAGTGTTGACTTTGAATACGAGCAATGAAGTGGCGTAGATCGCCTTCAAGTGGTCGATCTTCTACGATAAATTCAAACTCTTTAAGCACTTCGTCGCGAATGTGCTTTAGGTTTTCACTCATGTGGTGCTCATCAAGCTCATTATGGCGTTTACGAAGCTCAAGCGCTTGTGTCCCCGCCAGAAGTGATGCTGCCGCTACTTGTTCAGTCAGTTCAAGAACGCGTAAGCAGTCACGAGCCGCAATGGTGCCCATGCTGACTTTGTCTTGGTTGTGACACTCGGTTGAACGAGAGAACACGCTTGCTGGCATGGTGTGTTTCAATGCTTCTGCTGTCCAAGCTGAAACGCCAATCTGTACCGCTTTGAAACCGTGGTTGATTGGTTTACGTTCGCCTTCAGCACCCGTTAGGTTAAATGGTAAGCCGTTGTTGAACTTGTAATCCATCAACTGCGCCATTTGGCGATCAAGTAGATCTGCAAGGTTGGCTACTGCTGTTTTTAGCGTATCCATTGCCATTGCGATGTGGCCACCGTAGAAGTGTCCACCGTGCAGTACGCGCTCATTGTCGCCATCGATAATTGGGTTATCGTTAGCACTGTTGAGCTCGTTCTCAATCATTTGGCGTAGCCAAGGCAGAGAGTCTTGAACCACACCAATCACATGTGGAGCACAACGCAGTGAGTAACGATCTTGTAGGCGATCACTGTTGCGTGGCGGACGATCCGCTTGTAAGTCATCACGTAGCCATGCAGCAACTTGCTGTTGACCCGGATGAGGCTTAACTGCAAACAGCGCTTCATCGAAATGGAAATCGTTGCCTTGCATACCTACAGACACCATTGCGGTGATCTTAGTCGATAGCTGAGCTAGGTATTCTGCACGTTTGTAGGCGATACAAGCCAAAGCCGTCATTACTGACGTGCCATTCATCAATGCCAAGCCTTCTTTTGGCTTAAGCTTGATAGGGTTAATCCCTAGCTCTTTGTAAACGTCACTAGTAGGGCGAACTTCACCTTTGTAGATGACATCGCGCTCACCAATCAGTGCAGCTGCCAGATAAGACAGCGGCGTTAAATCACCACTGGCACCAACCGATCCTTCTTGAGGAATGCGCGGCGAGATATCTTGGTTGATCAGAGTGACGATCTGGTTGAGCAAATCGTGAGTCACACCAGAGACACCTTGTGATAATGAACAAAGACGTGTCGCTAATACTGCACGAGATTGTTCGTGAGACAGTATTTCGCCTAAACCACAGCCATGAAAGCGCGTTAGATGCAGTGGTAATTCATCAACAAGGTTTGGCGGAATTGCAACGGTACATGAGTCACCGTAGCCCGTTGTCACACCATAGATCACGCCTTCTTCTTTCAATAGGCGTTCTAAAAAAGCGACACCGCGGTCGATCTTTGATGTGAACTCATTGCTTGAGTTCATCGAGGCTTTTGCGCCTTGTGAAATAGCGACAACATCCTCAATCGTGAGGCGTTCGGCACCAAAGGTGATGCTATTTGGATTTGTTTTCGTCATGGTGCTTGCTCAATGTCCAAAAGTTAAAAAAGTTGTACCACTGAAGCGGTGCTTTCAGTGTGTAGTGCTGAAGTCGGTCTGCGTATTTCTGCACGACTTGCTGTAAAGATTGTTCGCGAGTCTTCCTTGGTAGCTCTATCTTGTCGCTGAAATGCTCAAAATAGACATTAAAATGCGGTTTGGTTTGTGAGTCATCTCGTAGGCCAAACAATAAGAATACTGGCGCTTTGAGAACAGAGGCTAACATAAATGGCCCTTGAGGGAAGGGAGCTTCTTTACCCAAGAACTCTGCCCATACTGAGCGACTCTCTTTGCTGGTGGAGGTTCTATCACCAACGATCACAATCCATTCACCTTGCTCCAATTTTTGTTGCAACAAGATGGCGGTATCAGGGCCCATCGATGTCACCTGAATCAGGTTTAAATCAGATTGTGGGTTTACTGCTTTCATCACCGAATTAAAGCGTTCGGCGTGTTCCGTGAAGACCAGCGCATTGATTTTGATGTGTGAGTGTCGACGTCCCAAAGCACGGCACAACTCGATATTGCCAAGATGAGAACCCAGAATCAGCACACCTTGTTGGTTTGCCACCATGTTCTCAAATTGTTCTTGACCATGAATGCTCAGGTTATCGACTGAAAAATCCCCTTTCCATGCCGCCAACTTGTCTAGCATGGTATGGCCAAACGAGAGTAGATGGTTATAACTGGTTAATTCAGCGGGTAACTCTATATTCTGTTGTTCAGCGTATGCCTTAAGCTGAAATAGGTACTGTTCTGAGGCGTTTCGTGCACGTTTGCCCGTTAGATGGTAGTAACGCATCACACCGCGTAAAATCAGATTAAATACGCCTCGGCCTAACAAGGTATAAACGGCCAATAACAGTTTGATTCCCAGCACAGTGCCGCGTTCTTGAGTACGTGACCAATGGGGTTGTTCTGAACCTATCTGTTCGGAATTTACCTGTCTTGAATCTGCCGAGGAATCTTGGCTATTTTCAGCCGATAACTTCTTCGCTGAATCCGACTTGAAATGACGCGCGATCAGTTTTGGTGCTCTTGGCAACATGCCGAAGAACAGTCGCGTGTGCATCCAACTGATTTTTACGTTGTCCCACAGTGCATCGAAATGAGAGATACCATTCTCTGGGTAGATAACACGCGTTTCAACGAAGTCGATATCGCAGCCTTCCCAATACAGGCGAACCAGAATCTCGATATCAAAGTCCATTCTCGAACCGACATCGTATTTATTCAGTACGGTTTGCGTCTTATCGATTGGATACGCTCTAAAGCCACACATGCTGTCTTTAATTGATAAAGAAAGGGTTTCTATCCATACCCAGATATGTGTCGCGTAGCGTCCGTAGAGCCTTGCCTTAGGCACGCTCTCGTCATAGACCGGCTGACCCGAGATAAGGTGCTGGGGCTTAGTTTGTGAAGCTTGGATTAATGCGGGTAGGGCGTCTAGTTCATGTTGCCCATCAGCATCAATCTGAATGGCATGACTAAAGCCGAGCTCTTGCGCTCGCTTAATGCCCGCTTTTACTGCGCCGCCTTTGCCTTGGTTCTGATGAAGTGTTACCAAAGTCACGCTTGGGCTATCGGCAAGTGGAGTCAGAAAATGTTTGGTCTCGAGTTCACTGCCATCATCAACAATAATGATCGGAAGTTCGAAATTAAGAAGTGATGAGACCACCGAGGGCATGGTTGCGCCGTGGTTAAAGCACGGAATTAGGAAGCAAGCCTTGTAGTTGCTTTCTTCAAGTGCGTGTTGAGAAACCGCCTCAGCGCTATTCACTTTTCTCTCCCAGCTTCATTTTGCCTGAAGAATGAGTTTGTTCGCCATTGTTCGACGTGTAACTAAAGCTCAACTTATCTTTGTCAGCATCCCACTTGAGTGACAGCTGAATGGTCGAATCAGGCAGGATCGGCTCTTGGAATTTGATGACTTCCATGCCTTTAAAGTAACCAGGGACACTCAGCTCTTGAACTGCATAGTGAAGTGCCCAATCAATCTGTGTAACACCCGGAAGAATAGGGAAGTTCTTGAAGTGCCCCTTAAAATCGGTGATGTCCCCAGTAACATGGAGTGTCAAAGTCGATTCTTTCTCTATAGTGTCAACAGCAATGACGTTTGGTTTTCTCTTATCCATAGCGCGTGCTTAGAATCCTTGGGCTGAAAATGGGTGTTGTGACAAAAATATAAAAAGACAGTCTCAGTGTAAAACACGATAAGCGATTTCTATGATTTTACGAGCTGCTCTATGTGAGAGGTTAACCGCTTACCTTGGCTGTTGAGGGGAATCTCGTCAACAACACGATATTTTCTTGGGATGGCGATCGGTTCTAACCACTTTCTCAACTCTGAACGCAGCATCAACCAGAATTTACCTTTACTCATGGTGGCGAGTTTCGCTTGGCCTTCCTCTGATAATACCAAAACCGACGCTAAGATTAAGCGCTCAGGTTCTTCAAATGGAATCACCACGCACTCACTGATCCAAGGAAGTTGCTCTAGTCGCTTTTCGACTTCAACCAGTGATACTCGTTTTTCTTCTATCTTGATCACTCGATCGGTTCGGCCTTTCAATATGAATTGATTGCTCGAGACCATTTCGCACTCATCGGCGGTTTGATACCAGTTGTTTTTGTCGATGTACGGCGACAATAACTTAATGCAATTCTCACTGTTGAGACTAGCCTCAATACAGTCAAAAAGCTGCCAAGGTGTTTGAGCGCTCTCTTGCTGACGAAATGCGATACCGCCGGTTTCAGTGCTACCAAAAACCTCGATGGGAAAATGTCCTAACAAGTTAAGTGCTTGGTGAGCCGATTCGGTTGGTAAAGGGCCACCAGAAGAGAACACACCAGCTAGCTGTGCAGGTTTTGTCTCATGTTTTAATCGCTTGAGTAGCGCAGGGCTACTGATCAGCACGCTCTGTTTGTTAGCGTGAGATAGGATTTGTTCTGGGAACTCAAGATTGTGTCGAGCAAATGGAACACCAGAACAAAGTGGCCATAAAATTCGGAACAACAGACCATATATATGTTGGTGTGAGACCGTGCTGTGGACTCGGTTGCCCTTAAGTAAATCGCCCCAGTTTTTATCTAGCTGAGCGATTTCAATATCTAGGTGCTCTAAGGTTTTGTCGATGGCCTTTGGCGTACCGCTTGAACCTGAAGTAAACAGGGTCAATTGGATGGCTGCTAACTCAATGGTGGGAAGATTATCGGTTAGAGGCTCGCGTGTTTCGGTGTCTAATAAGGTTTGGATATTGCGAACTTCACTTACTTCCACTGCACCAATCGCATCATCGACCAACAGACAGTCAAAATGTTCATTCAGCTCGGCAAGCGCACAAGGTTGATAGTTACCTGGCAAAATGATGTGTTTGTGGCTGACTGCGCACGCTAAAAAGGCCACCGAAAATAGGTAGCTGTCTTGGGTACAAATCGCAACTCGTTGAAAAGGGGATGAAGATAAAAGGTGTACGAGTTGAGATAAGTCGTCGTTAAATGTTTGCCAAGTAATCTCACTATTGTCGTCAAAGCAGACAATAGATTCAGGGGCTCGGTTTTGACTGAGGAGTTCAGACAATGAGATGTAAGATACGGTTTGGGTCATAACAATTTAACTCTGACGAATGCGCTGTCTTACCACCCACTCTCCTGCAAAGAGTAACCCGGCGAACAAATAGCTGAGTAAGCCATTGTATAGGGTCCAGATTTCAAGAGGTTGGAAGCAGGTATAAAAGGCGATAGAGCCATTGATAACAAAGAATAAACACCAAACCTTGGTGACTTTTCGTGTGTAATCAACGCCACTTTGCGGAAGTTCAGGCTCTTGGAGTCGAGCAAGACGTTCGATAATGGTTTGCGGTTGCCATAGGCTTGAAGCGAATACAGCCAACATACAAACATTAACGATGACGGGATAATAGGTTAACCAGCCATGCTGTTTGAAGGCTAACCCTAATGCCAGTAGAACAATTCCGGCACTTCCACTGATCCAAGCTAGGTGTTTTAGCTCTTTGATCTTAGCCTGACCGCCGGTGAAAATGCGGACAGCAAAGATAGCGGCTAAGACGATACCAACGGTTTGTAGGCCAAACTTGTTGAGTCCAAAGTAAACCGCTATTGGATAAGTGAAAAGTATGATTGCCGACAATAAAGTCAGCAGAGGACGCATTAGGCGTCCTTCAATAGTTCAACCACAGACTCCACAACGTCATTAACGGTGCGTACTGCTTTGAACTCTTCAGGTTTGATCTTCTTACCCGTTACGTTCTGTAAATGAACGACCAAATCAACCGCATCAATGCTGTCTAGGTCTAGGTCGAGATAAAGGTGTGCTTCAGGCGTGATATCTTCAGCCTCAAGCTCAAACAGCTCAATAAGCGCATCTTTAACCTGATTGTATACTTCTTGTTGGTTCGCTTGTGTCATAAAGATCTGTCTAGTTGTTTGTTTGAGAAGAGATGTAGTTCGCTAGATTTTCAACTGACGCAAAGTGCTGTCGAGTGTTTGAATCGTCGGCATCGATAACAATGTTGTACTTTTTCTTGATAGCAAGACCAAGCTCAAGTGCATCGATAGAATCTAGTCCAAGTCCATCACCAAATAGTGGAGCTTCTGTTTCAATCTCATCAATGCTCATGTCTTCAAGGTTCAATGCGTCGATGATCAGTTGTTTCAGTTCGTTGTGTAATGTTTCCACTTTGGCCTACTTAATGCTTTATCTGAATGCTGCTTTAAGGGGGCGATTCTACATTATGCGATGTATTTTCAAAATGCCGATATCGCCGGTTGTTTATTGATTAGCTAAATGTTTTCTTCGGAAGGAAATATAGTATGTGCAAGATGATGATTAAGGCGTCTTGCTGCCGAAGTTAAGTTATTTGCATTCTCAATAAATGGTGCGACTTCTATTTTACCTTTCACCGCGATATGAAAAAAGGGTTTCGTAGCAGGAACTTGATACCATTTTTTCTCTTTCGTTAAGAATGTCGGAGAAACCGTAATATTAATCACGCGTAAATCGGTTTGTGTTCGAGTGGCAATTTGCGCCGCACCACGTTGTAATGATGGTTCAATTCCTGGTGTTGTGCGAGTCCCTTCGGGAAAAACCAGCAGTACATTGCCACGTGAAAAGCGTTCTTCACAACGTTCTAAAAGATCATCAGGTGCTTGATTGGGTATGTAACCCGCCGCTTTAACAATTCTCTTCATAAACGGGTTTTCCCATATTGCCGCTTTGACGAGGCAATCACATTGAGGAAGTTGAGAGGCGATCAGCACATAGTCGATTAAGCTCGGATGGTTGGCAACGATGATGCAGTTGCGATCTTCGCGTAGCAGTTCGGCGCCATCAATTCTGTAATCAATTGCGCCTGTGAACTTCATGATTTGGCAAAAAGCATTGAATGAGAAACGAATCAGTCGCTGAACTTTGAGCTCTCTTTGAATGGTGTTTGATGTGGTGAGTGCGATCGAAGGCAAGATCAAAAAGCTGAGAACTAAGCCTCCCAGCCCAAAAGTGGTAAAGCAGAACCCTGTCGCAAACACTCGCCAATATTGGTCTAACTTGCTCATTGCTGTGTTCCTGTCTTGGCGTTATTTATCCACGACCAAGTTTGGTGCTTGCCAGCAACAGTCCACTTATTTGTACCCAATAAGATATGTTGGAGCGTTTGTAGCCCTTGTGGTAACCCGGAAGATGCTTGGTTGGCTTCTACTGTTCTAGTTATAGAGTATTCACTGCCAGTCGTGAGCACTAAGCCCAAAGCATAATCTGCATAGTGCTGAGATTCGTATTCTTGGTAAAGCTCAGGCAAAGGCTGGTCGAAATCAATGACGAGCACACGATGTGACGGATACTGATGTAGGTAAAGATAAGCTTCAATCAGGGCGTTATGAAAGGTATCTTGCCCAGCCGCGATAGAGGTCAGTGGAATCGGCGCTTTTGCGGCAATCGTTGTGAGACCAGCAGCGGTATTGTGCACCGACTGCGAGAACGCCATTGGTGAGGCGTCATCACCTTCTAAGATTGATTGAATCAATGTGGCAGTTCGGTGCAGCTCACCATGTCGGCTGGCAAAAACCAGAAAATCAACCGAGGTGTCTTTTAATAGAGTCAATGCAGTTTGGACGGCAAGCTTACTTTGCAGGCTCATTCGGCGGCGCATCATCGGTGGGATCGCTTTAAATTCAGTTGAGCCATCTTGTGGCCAATCTAAATTAGTGCTCCACGCTTGCCATTGGGCAACAGAATTGAGACCAGCCGAATTTGCAGACCATTTCTCAATATTAAACGACATTAATTGGGGTTGATTTGACATAGAGTATTGATTTGCTTTGGGTCTAACTAAATACTATGCGCGCTTATAAATAAACACAGATAAGGAATTTAAATGAAATTACTAAAAATAGCGGTTTCAATGTTATTCATATTCGTTCTTGCAGGATGTGGACGCGTCCAACCTGTAATGAATGTTGAGGATACTCCAGTTGCACTGAATCTTCAAAGTAAACAGGTTAAATCAGCTATTTATGAATCGGCTGAAAATCGAGGCTGGTTGGTTTCAGAAATAAAGCCTGGTTTGATTCGTGCTGAGTTGTATGTTCGTTCGCACCACGCTGTGGTTGAAATTCCTTATAGTGATAAGTTTTACTCTATTCTTTACGTTGAGTCAGAGAATTTGAAGTACGACGATGGTGAAATACACCGTAATTACAACCGTTGGGTTAATAACTTAAACGTTGATATTAAACGTAAGCTTGCACAAATGGCAGCTGAGTAACTCTCTATTATTTAAAGTTAGGTTTTTCGTGTCGGAATATAAATTAGATCCATTCAACGCATTAGAAGCAAAAACAGAAGCGCAGAAATTGTCTTTCGCTCCTATTGTTTTTCATACTGCTCGTACACTTCGTGATTTAGGCATCTTGAAAGCGTTAGATGATGCGGGCAACGAGGGTTTGCCAGCAGAGTCTATCTCTGAATCAACCGGTGTCTCTGAGTACGGCGTGAAAGTCCTGCTCGATATGGCGTTAAGTGCGCATATTGTTACTTGGGACAAACCTAACTACAAAATGGCCAACCTTGGCTTCTACCTTCTGCACGATGGCATGACTAACGCAAACATGGATTTTACGGCTGATGTTTGTTATGCCGCGATGATGCATCTAACCGAAGCGATTGAAGAAGGCACTCCAGCTGGTTTGAAAGAGCTGGGTGACTGGGAAACCATTTATCAAGGCTTGTCTCAATTGCCAGAAAAAGCCAAAGAGAGTTGGTTCAAGTTCGATCACTTCTATTCTGATCGCTCGTTCCCAGTATTACTTGAAAAAGTCTTCAGCAAGAAACCTAAATCGCTGGTGGATATTGGCGGCAATACAGGCAAGTGGGCAATGCAGTGTTGCAACCACGATTCTGATGTTGAAGTGACGATTGTTGATTTGCCACAGCAGCTAGAAATGGCAATGGCAAACGCAACGCAGCATGGTCATCAAGACCGAGTAACGCCATTCCCAGCGAATATGTTGGATAAGCAGCAAGCGCTGCCAACGGGCGCCGATGTGTGGTGGATGAGCCAGTTCCTTGATTGCTTCTCGCCAATGGAGATTCTGAGTATATTAAAGCGTGTTCGCTCTCATATGTCAGAAGACGCGACTGTCTATATCCTTGAACTGTTTTGGGATGCACAGAAATACGATGCGGCTTCTTATAGCTTAAACGCGACGTCTCTCTACTTTACCTGCTTGGCAAATGGCAACAGCCGTTTTTACCGCAGTGAAGATTTCTTAGAGATCGTTGAAGAAGCGGGCTTTGAAGTGGTAACTCGTACCGACGACATCGGTCTTGGTCACACGCTTCTTGAATTGAAAGCTGGCGCGCAATAAAAATAACAAACATGGCTTAAATAATGAAAAAACTATCAACTCAAGTGGTGATCATCGGAGCTGGGCCGTCAGGTTCAATTGCTGCGTCTTTGCTTCATAAAAAAGGCATCGATATTCGAGTGATTGAAAAGAGCGTATTCCCTCGCTTTTCTATTGGTGAAAGCCTATTACCAGCTTGCATGGAAGTGATTGAACAGGCTGGGATGACTGACGCAGTAATCAACGCCAACTTCCAATACAAAGATGGCGCAGCCTTTCGCAAAGATGGTGTTTATACCGCGTTCAATTTTGAAGACAAGTTCTCTTCTGGTCCAGGAACCACGTTTCAGGTTCAGCGAGGTGCCTTTGATAAGGTTTTGGCAGATACGGCTGAGTCGCAGGGTGTCAGCATTGATTACCAACATGAGTTGATGGGCATTAATTTCACCGACGACAGTACCATCTTAGATGTGCAAGTGCTGGGTGGAGAGCGCTATCAGCTAGAAGCGCAATACGTGCTAGATGGCAGTGGCTTTGGTCGAGTGCTACCGAAAATGCTTAACTTGGAAGAGCCGTCATCACTTCCTCCACGCAAAGCTATTTTTACGCACATTAACGATCATATTGCAGAGGTTGATACCGACCTTGAATATGACCGAAATAAAATTCTTATCTCTGTGCATCCAACCAACCCTGATGTTTGGTATTGGTTGATCCCGTTTAGTAACGGTGTCTCTTCGTTTGGTGTCGTAGGAGAGCCTAAGTTCTTTGAGTCCTATCCAGAAGACAAGATTGCTGCAATTAAACAGCTGGCAGCGGAAGAGCCGGGCTTGGCTGAGATACTGGCAAGCGCCGAGTATCCAAACCCTGGGGGTGAAATTGGTGGCTATTCTGCCAATGTAAAACATTTGGCGACGGATAAGTACGCGTTGCTTGGCAATGCCGGCGAGTTCCTTGACCCGGTGTTCTCGTCAGGCGTGACGATTGCGATGAAGTCGGCACAGTTTGCGGTTGAGTGTGTCGAAAAGCAACTTAACGGTGAGAAGGTAGATTGGGAACGCGATTATGCCGCTCCTTTGATGGTTGGTGTAAACACCTTTAGAACGTATGTTGAGGGGTGGTACTCAGGTACTTTGCAGGATGTGATTTTCTATCAAGATCCAAATCCAAAGATTAAGCAGATGGTGTGCTCAATTCTGGCGGGTTACGCATGGGATCAAGCCAACCCTTATGTGAAAGAGTCTAAGCGCCGATTGGCGACACTGGCTGAGATATGCCGAAACTAGGTAATCGATTTTGTATGTAGCAATACTCTAAATTGCCACGATGGATCGTCATAAATTAAAAACAGCCGCAATGTGCGGCTGTTTTTGTATCTGAAAAATATGGGCGGTCAGCTTAATCGGATTTAAGCCTATTTTAAGTCGATGCTGTTCAATCGTCCCATAAATATAAGTAGATCAATTACGTCTTTGTGAGCATCAAGCAGCGCACGTTTGGTTTGGCTGTAAGCGGCAAGTCGGCCGTGCTTTCTGATTGAACATACCTTGGTTTTGTACTTGTAGTCACCATTCTCAGAGAAGACGCGCCACTTAGCGATGTAGCACTCGTCGCGGTGCTCAGGATCACTCTGAGTTGGATTTGGCTTGAATACAATTTTGGGTTCTAAACTATGAGGCAGGCGCGTCATTAGGTAGGGCTCTTTGAGGACTTTGGGCCAAAATTTACCCCAAAGCTGTCTGCCCAGTTCATCTCTTAATTTAATGGTTTTCTTTAGTGCTTTGTCTTCACCCATACGAACAAAACCGACCGACCGATGCAGCACCGTATCTTCGGGAGTATGGATGTGGATCTTAAAAGCGGTTTTACCTTTCGAGATAAAGCGGTAACCGGTAGCACCAATTAGATTATTCTGACTCATAGTTTGCTAAGTGATGATTATGTTATCAATAAGATTACGCCAAATACTGCAAAACCGAAACTAATACCCATGAAAAAAATAAAGCCTTAGCATCTTTGCTAAGGCTTTATTAGAAACTCTGAGACGAGAGTGTCGCTAACTACATGATTTTCTGCATCACATCACCAATTTGAATGCTTCCCGCAAGGCTTGGCTGATCAATCGTGAGTTCCGCTTCGTTTTCGTAAACGCGAGAAACCGTTAGGGTGATGTCGCTTTGAGAAACCTTGTTGCGTGGCAAGCCGCGTTGGTCGATAAACGAACCTGTGTGCCACAGTTGCAGTTTGTCACCTTGTTGAACACCATGCATTCGACCTAAATCAATGGTCACCGTGTTACCAAATACCGCTGCCACCTCTGGAAGCGTGATCTTACATGACACTTCAGATTCCAAGTCCAACATAATATTGCGGCTAACACGCAGCATCATACTGCCGTAGGTTGATGCCCAGAAACGAGCACTGCGGGTGTCCACTTCACTGGTCTTGGCAAATGGCCACTTTGCCACTTCACGATAGCTACGGTTGTAAACCTGATGTCCTGTTTTACCATCGAAGACTTGCATCTCTAACGCAAACTGACGATTGATGATGTCGTCTTTCAAAAGCTTGGATTCGATGGTCGCGGTTAAATCGGTAATGTCGCCACCAATGATGTACTGCGCGCCAGTGTCTTGGGCGATCATCTTGATCACCTCTGGTCGACGCTTGTCGATATCGTAATTGGTCGTGCCAACGGAAACAAAGCTGCGAGACTCTTGCGCCAGCTGTCGGTCCACGACATGGCCAAAATCATCACCAATGTTATAGATTCTGCCCATTACAGCTTGCTGAGGGGAGGTCACATCAATGTTGCCGACTAAAAATGTCTTCTTGTATTGGCTCTCATGGCAAGCATTTGCCGAAGGATAGATATCGATCCTTGCGGTGATCATTATATTGCCACTGCGTTTTTTCTCTTTCTCTACCAAGATGTAGCGCACTTCATGATTGGTAAATTGAAACTCTTTCTTGTTTGCGTCGAGGTACGGCGTGAGGTTGGAGATACTACCAATATCAGCACCTGAGAACTGGATCGCTTTATATACCGCGTCTTCCAGAGCATGAACCCTTGCCGTTTCCTCTGAGGATACGATGGCTGCGGTACCGGTAACTTCATACCAAGAGGCATGAGCACTGAAGCTTATGGTTATCAGTGAACTTATTGAAAATAAGTAAGAAATTATTTTTTTCATCTATTCGTTACCAGTTGGGTATAAATATTGCTTAACAAATAACTATAAGCTTGAAGCTGACTTAAGTGCGTTTTTCTTAATCTGAACCATTAATGAAAAGCAAAGACTGTTCCAACATTGTAATCCATTGAAAAGAATAATGGTGAGAACATATTGGAACAGGGAGCACTAAACCTATCTGGAGATAAGAGAATGAAAAAATGGCTCGTAGTAATGAGTGTCATGTTGTTGACCTCATGCGCTTATTCGCCAATCTATAACGGCAAGTCTGAATATTCAGGCAGTCAGTTTATGTTGATGGATAGCCCTCGTCATACCATGGATTTCTTCGTGGAAAGTATGACCGAAGATCTGATCATTTCGAATACGAGTATCTCAGCAAGAACTCCGATAGCGATTACCTCGTTTGTCGACCTACAACACATGGACACAACGAACTGGCTAGGAAACTCGGTATCAGAAGGTTTCATTCATCAGTTTCAGCGTCGTGGCTTCAAGGTTGTTGATTTCAAAACAACAGGTTCTATTCAAGTGACTCACCAAGGTGACTTCGCGTTAAGCCGCGATTGGAAAGACTTAGCTCAAGAGCAAGACGTACAGTACGTACTGACAGGCACTATGCTGCGCCAAGAAGGCGGTGTGTTAGTCAATGCTCGTGTTGTTGGCATGCAAACTCGCATTGTCGTGGCGACGGCACAAGGCTTCTTGCCTGCAGACCGTATTGGTCGTGACCTAGATACTCTAAACAGTATTCGAACTCAAGATGGCGTTATCATTCGTTCTGACCCAACGATCAGCCAGCCTTATACTGTTATTCTTCGCCCTTAGGAGTTCGAGATGAAGAAGTTAATATTTGTTGTTGCCGCTTTACTGCTTGTTGGCTGTCAGCCACTGCAAAACATGAGGCCAGACGACTACTTAGTTGCCGTTGGCTACGCGAGTATCAGTGAGCAGAAGGGACGTAACGATGAAGAAAGACGTATCCGTGCGATGAGAGCTTCCAAGATCGATGCCTATCGTGAACTTGCTGAACAAGTCTATGGTATGCGAGTGAGTGGTCGAGCAGAGTTGGAAGATCAACGCCTTGGTACAGAGCGAACTTCTGGTGCGGTTGATGGCGTAATCCGCGGTGCAGAAGTGGTACGCAGCTACCCTGTGGGCGATAGCTATGTAACAGAGCTTCAGCTTGATATCCGTAAGATGGAAAAGCTACGTGATTACGGTGAAGTACAACCAGTGCCTGAGAAGAGACAACAAACGCTGTTCTAGTATCCGTGCATGAATTAATTATATTGGCTGTCAGTCGCTTTCCAGATGGCGTATCGGCAATTAATAACTGTTATGAATAAAAAAGCGGCAAGTATGAAAATACTTGCCGCTTTTTTGGTGCGCCGAGCATGGC